>JAGVXO010000001.1 GCA_018303755.1 Candidatus Pacearchaeota archaeon | reverse complement strand
AGAAATATTGTTTCTTTCTGCCCTTAAATCATCAACTTCTTTTTTTTTGCTCCTCCACTCTCTGTCAAGTTTAAGCAGTTCATCAACATCTTTTGGGCTTTTTCCTGCCTTTATCTGGTTTTTTTTAACAACTTCAGGCTTCTCTCTTATAAGATTAATGTCAAGCATAGAGATAAATGTGAGAGCAGATATATAAAGGTTTTTAAGGATATGGAGATTTGTGCGCTCCGCGCTTAGGTGATATTTTTGGGAATTCTTAATCTGTCTATTTAATAGTTTTTACACTTAATCAAATAAAATAAAAGTTTGTATTTTAAAGTTCTTTCAATTTTGTTAAAACTTCTCCAACATTTCCATTATGGACTAAGAAAAAGTGTAAATTTTTATTCAGAGATTCCCAGATTTTTCCGATTTCTTCTTTATATTGTGTATCTTCGTTGCTTATTCTATCTTCTCCTTTCCATTCTAAAGCAACAATATTATTCTTTTTTGTAACGACGATAAAGTCAGGATAAAATTTGTTCTTCTTCCAACCTTGAATAAAGAAAGGGTCTTTTTTCTCTCTGCTTCTTACCCAAAATTTAATATTTGGTAGAGTTTCTAAATCCAATCTTTCAACAAATCTTAATTCTTCTTTATTCAGTTTGTCTATTTTTAATTTTTTCAGAGAATTTTTCTAATCCTTTAACAATTATCTTTTTTTCTTTTAAGAATTTATCAAATCTCTTTTTAGCATAATCTTCTAAAATTTGGTTTATGACTTCACTTAATTTTGTAACTAAAATATATCTATTTACTGAAATTTCAGAAAGAGATTTTTTCTTTAATTGGTATTCTATAACTTTTTGTATAAATTTGATTTTGTCTGGCTTTTCTAACATAGTAAATCTTAATTTTTTATCTAACCATTGGATAAGTTCTTCTTTTGAGAAATTTTTATCTTTGTAAGTTATCTTTAAGATTTGCTGGGCACTTTTTACCCATTTATCTTGGTCTTGAATATCAATTAATGCTCTTCCGTCATTATCGTAATGAATAGTAAAGTCAAATTCTGCATTTTGTTTTGAGAGTTCAAAATCTTCCCCAATTAAATCCTCAAAAGATAGCTTTTCATTTTCAAAAGACATAAGAGGAACAAATAAATCTTCTTTTACTGCCCTTTCAACATCTAATTCATAGGTTTGGTCTTTGCTTGTTGCGTTTATCAAATCTAATTTACTAAATCCATTACTTTCTAAACCTGAAATTATTTGCTCACTTGCTTCTTGAAAATTTCTTGCTGATGCAAAAATATAGCTTCTATTTAATGCTTCATTTTCTTTTCTTTGAGCGTTGGGCATTCTTACAATTCTCCCAATAATTTGTTCTACTGCTATTTTTGAGCCGATGTTTGCGACAGAAATTAAAACATAAGCAAAAGAACAATCCCAACCTTCTGCAAGAGCATTAACAGTTATTATATATCTTATTTTGCATTTTTGACTAAAAAGATTAACTCCTTCTAGTTCATTAGTGCTTGAAGTTTTTATTGCGATTTCATCTTCAGAGATTTTTCTTTCTTTGATTAAAAAGTCTTTAATTTTCTGGACAGTTACTTTTTTATCCGAGTCTTTTTCTTGTTCTGCTTGTAAAAGTGCTATTGGTCTAATATATTCTGATTTATTCTTCTTTGTTTGCTTTTCCAATTCATCTCTTTGTAAAACTCCTCTTAAAATTGAATTTTGCCATTGTGCTGTACTTTCAAGAACAATAGGGAGTTTTATCATTTGTTCTTCTTTTAATTCAGAAGAATGAATCTCCACCAAAACATTGCTTTCTGGCCTTGGTGTTGCTGTGTATTCAATTATGAAACTTGGGTTTAAATCTTTCATAAACTCAATAGAAAGTTTTGTTTTTGTTTTATGCCCTTCATCTATTACAATTAAAGGATTTGATAATTTGATAACATTAGCAAGAGAATTTATTATTGTGTTGTGTTCGTCTTTTTCTAAAAAGTCTTTTTCTTCTAAATTCTCAAAATGGCTTAATAATGCTCCATTTTCCTGATAAACCTTGTATTTATTTTGTATTGCTTTTTCTTTTCTAAATGCTTCTAAACTTGAGATTATTATGCATAAATTATCATCAACATCTTCTTTTCTTATTCTTAGTGCTTCTTCGTTTGAGAAAATTCTTATATTATTGTCAAATGCTTCGTCTAAAACTTTTCTGTGCCAATCATTTCTATCCTTGAATTTTTTAAGTGTTTGTGATTTTATTGTTTCTGATGGGACAAACCACATAACAATTCCTCTATCCATTTTATGCTTTAGAATAGAGGACATAATTTCAACAACAGAATGACAACCAACAAGAGTTTTTCCTCCTCCTGTGGGTATTTTCACACAAACAAAAGGAGTTTCATTAAAAAATTCAGATTTATAGGGTTTTTCTGTAACATACATAAAAGCTCTTTTGCTTCCCGAAGTTTCCAACTCTTTCAGGTAATCTTTCAATATATCTACGGATTTTTGCTGATATTTTTTCAATTCTACCATTTTATTTTTCCTTTATTTGCTCTCCCTTTTCACTTTTAAAATAATTATTTATTTTTTTCTTAATACTTTTGCTTTTATACATTTTCCCTGTCGCGTCTTTATACCATCCAAAATCATATTGTCTATCTCTTTTTAATTTCTTTACTTCAAACCATTCACTATGAGAACATCCGCCTTTTAACTCGCAAGGCAATCCAACAGTATGCAGATTAAATAAATCATCATTTCCACTTCTTAAGCCCATAGATGATATATGAATAGATTTTCCACCCCGATTTATTATTGAAACAATCAAAAGAGTATCACTAACCTTTTCTGTTATGATACCCCCAAAATTTACATCTACCTTTATTTTTGGTTTTTCTTGAAGATATTTATATATATTCCAACCTAAAGCAACGCTGGATACAACGGCTCCATAAATTGCCGTGGACAAAGCAGGATTTTCTTTTATGAAAGTTATCATTTTAATACACTTTAACCTCATAGGGAATTTGTTTAAATTGAATATTGTGTAACTTCAAAGTATCTTCATCAATCATACAAAAATCAGCATAAATAATCTTCTTATATTTTGTCTTTTTTATTTTTGATAAAAACTTCTTATCCAAAACATTTTTGTATTTTTCTTTGTAAATTAAGTAGTATTCATTTTCTCCAGTTTCTCCAATAAAATTTTTATCAATTTGTTTTTTGTCTATATTTGTTTGAGTTTCAGTAAAATAAATATAGGTTGCAAATTGGTTAAAGTCGCAAGTTTCCTCTATTTGTCCATTTTCATCAAATAATGGCTTGTCTAATTCGCAATATTCAAAACCATCTTTGTAATCATATTTTTCTATTGCTCTTTTAATTCTTTCAGCTGTTATTTTTTTAGCAATATCATCTTCCATTTCAATTAAAATAAATTTTCTGTTTCCGCCATCTTCTTTATTCATATCTAAAACTGCGTGTCCTGTTGTTCCTGAACCTGCGAATGAGTCAAGAATTATACTATCTTTATCTAAATCTGCCATTCTCATTAAATCTAAAACTAATTCGACAGGCTTTGAATAATCAAAAATCGCTCTCTGTGTTCCAAACAATTTTTTTAATTCTTCTGAACCTTTTGCATTTATGTAATTATCCTTAAATATTGATATAAATTGTTTTATCTTCGGAGAATTATCTCTTAATTTTTCATAAACGATATATGTGCCATTTTCTCTTTTTTTAAAAATTACATCTCCATCCTTAACTTTTTTTAACATATTTTTTTTACCAAGACGCCACCTGCCTTCACTACCATCATTTCGTATTGGATAAACCTCTTCCCCATTGGGTCCGGGAACTGGAAAATGCATTCCTGGGGCATCTTCCCTACGAGAACCTGCCCCCCATTTATTTAATTCTCTTCCGATTGCGTAAGGTCCTTTTTCATCTTCTAAATTTAATTTTACTCCTTCTTGCTCAATACCTGAAAAATTTATCAAATCAATATTTTTGGCGTAGACAGAAACATAATCGTGAGTTTTTCGGATAAGTTTTGATTGACTGCCTCCCTTTATTGCTTCTCTTGTTATTTCAACGACAAAGTTTTCACTTCCAAAAACCTCATCCATCAACAATTTCAAATGTGCTTGCTCGTTATCATCAATACTAACAAAAATAACACCATCTTCACTTAATAAATCTCTAAGAAGTTTTAATCTAGGATACATCATACAAAGCCATTTATCGTGTCGGCATAAATCCTGTGCTTCTCCTCCGACAACTTTTCCCAACCACTTTTTTATCTTAGGAGAATTAACTTTATCATTATAAACCCAATTTTCATTTCCAGTATTATACGGCGGGTCTATGTAAATACATTTCACTTTTCCAATATAATAAGGCATAAGTGCTTTAAGCCCTTCTAAATTATCTCCTTTAATAATAAGGTTTTGAGAATTCTCTCCAACAGAATAAGATTTAACCTTTTTCAGCAGTCTAAAAGGCACTTCTTTATCGTGATTTACAACCGCTTCTTTTCCAATCCAGTTTAATGTAGGCATCTTAATATTAAAATAGAAAGCCCATATAAAAAGATTCTCTTTTTATTTTAGAAAAAGATTCTTAAAACGATTTACTCCAGCCCGAACGATTCTGTAAAATCAAGAATCATTGAATACTGCTTTATGTAATTAACTCCTTTTTCAGTTATAGAGTATGTTTTCCCTGACTTTAATCGATGCTTTAAAATAAACCCTTTTTCTATCAGTTCTTTCAGATAATCATCCATCATTTGATAGGATAAGTTGGACTTGTAAAGTATATGTGTTGGTTTAATTTTATTATTTCTGGCGCTTATTACTTGGAGAATGTCCCGAATTATCTCCAGTTTGTTTCTTTTTTTGTTCATTTTTTTATGAATATTAATCTAAGCAAAACAAGAAGATAGGCAAAAAATTCAAAAATATGCCCTATTACATAATAAATATAATTTGTTGTTGATAGGATAAACTGAATTCTGCTTATGAATAATAAAATAAATGCTAATAAGATTATAAATCTTTTGGAATCCCTGTTTTTGTTAAACTGGGAGAAATAATGAAGTATAAGAAAAGAGATAAACACAAGAGACAGAAGCTGGAATGCAAGTGCCTTGTTTAAGCTGAAAGCAACAGCAATAACTGAGATTATAAGAAGCAATGCATAAATCTTTGAATTATTTACTTTTAAAGTTGTATAAGTTATAGTAACAAGTCCTGTGATAAATAGGAACATGTAAATGCAGATTCCGACGGCGCCTATTGAAACAAATTCTTGAAGCGTTAATGCCTGAATTCCGTCATTTATTTTATCGAGCAAAAATGAATTGATTACAGCCCATAATAAATATGATGCAGAAATAAACAAAAAACCTGCCCCAAATATCTTATATTCTTTTTGTTTTGTTAAATTATAAATTTTAAAAGAATAAAATGAGACAAAGGCAGTAATTAATGCAAAGGCTATCTCAAACAATATGCTGTAAAAAAAGAACCAGTTTGGAGTTAAATAAATATGAGTCATATGTATATGAAGTAATTTGCTTTTTAAGGCTTATGAATTTTCCTTCCTGATTAACTTTCTTGATTGTTCTTTAACAATCGATTAATAAAGGGTTTTCTTAGAATTAGTAATCCAGAAAGAGGAGGATACATCTATGAAACAAAAAAACCATCCAGAACAAAGAAAACATCTACCAAAGAACCCTGAAACAGGCATCATAAGCGTCCATCCTCCACCGCAGACTTTCTTACGTCACCCAGTTCATACTTGTTTTTGTTTAACATCGAAACAGGGCGCGCGGGCAATTCTCTACACCCTCGCTCCGCGCGCCCATATATACATTAAATATTATAAATCCAATGCATAAATATTTTTAAGCGCAATTTTTATTTTTATTATGCTTATGGAAAATAAATTAAAATATATGCCAATTGTTGTGTCTATTCTTATAGCAATAACGATTTTTGTTGTATCTTCAATTTCTTTCAGCGAGGAAACAATAATTTATGCAATTAATCTAAAATCAATAGGTTATCATTTTTCAATATTCTTTTTTCTTTCTGCTTTTTTAATGCTCGCGCTTTCAAATACTGAAAAATTTAGCAATTACAGCATAATTATTTTAACACTGATTACGTGCCTTTTATATGCTTTTTTGGATGAACTGCACCAGTTTTTTGTTCCAGGAAGATACCTCTCTTTTGCGGATATTGCAATAGATTCTCTTGGGATTATTGCCGGAATGATTTTTGTTTGGAGTTTTATTTATCTGAAAAAAAGATAATCTTTTAAAGCATCGTATTTCTGGTATATTTATCATCACACATGGCTGTGATGATTGGGCAGTCTGCACGCGGCGCAGACTGTCCGCCTAAAATTCAAATTGCTTACAAAAGGATTAGCAAGATTTTTAAACCAACTTTAACGTTATAATTTAGAATAACGCTTTGGCAGCGGGGTTCATAAAACTTATAGACATTTTCAAACAATGGCAACAGTAAGAATAAAACTAAGCAGCATAGATATAGACAAACTTAACGAAGTTCTTAGTGTAATAAAGGATATTGCATCAAAATCAGGAGTTGTAACAAGAGGCCCTATTCCTCTGCCTACAAAAAGATTAAAAGTTACAACAAGAAAATCTCCGTGCGGAAACGGAACTGCAACTTTTGACAGGTTTGAAATGAGGATACATAAGAGAGTTATTGATTTGGCGTCAAATGACAAAGTTCTGCGCTCAATAATGCGCCTCGCAATACCAAAGAGCGTAAATATAAAAATAGAGATGAAGGAAGAATAATATTTCTCAACAATTTTGTATTTAATCTTTTTGCAAATCAAAATAATCTAATTGGATATTGAATAAATTTAATTGAAAAAATAAAGTAAACTAAAAAGATGTAAAATGCGGTAAAGGAATGGGATGTTTAAAGAAAAAAGATAGTGCGCTTCGCGCTTGTTTTATTTTATTCTGCTAATCTGCAATCCATGAATATATTGGTTACTTAATTATTTTAATTGATATTAAATATAAAAAAGAAAAAACACTAATGGACAAATCTAAAATAAGGGAAAGTTATGAGAGTGTTAGAAAAAGAGTTATTCACCTACAAGATACAATTCTTTATAAATGCCTGTTAAAGATTTCTAATATGCAAAAAGGATATTTTATTGCTTTTGAAGGCATTGATGGAAGTGGGAAAACAGATCAGGTCACCCGACTTTTTCAGCATCTAAGGAGAGCATTGCCAAAGAGAAGCATTCTTGTTACAAGAGAGCCATATGATGGTGAAGAGATAGAAAAGATGCAGAAGGAAGATCCAGAGGCTTATTCTAATGGGACCCGGATGACAGAATTGTATGTTGTAGACAGGCAGAACCATGCGGATTTATTAATAGCGCCTGTAACAAGTGCAGGAGGAATTGTACTTTGTGATAGATATGCTCTTTCAACATATGCCTATCAAGTTGCGCAGGGAGTTGATTTTAATAAAATAAGAAATATGCACATTCATAGGGGGATACCAAATCCTGACCTTACTCTGTTTCTTGATATTGATGTAGAAATTGCAGAACAAAGAGTTCGTTTAAGAGGAGAGCCTCTTGAAAAATTTGAAAGAGATAGGGAATTCATAATAAAGGTAATTGCTGAATATAGGAGGTTATTTAAACTTGCTCGTCAACCTCGTCCTCGGCTATATTTAGAACATTTTGGCTCAATTCAAAGAATAGATGGCAATGCCCCTAAAGATCAGGTAGCTTCAGAAATAAGATATTTAATTGATAATTTAATAGGTTTGCCAAGGTAAATTTGATTATAATCTTATATTATTCTTCGGTAGGCTTTTTGAATGGACATCAAGTTTGCCTTTTTCAAGGCAGTCCCAGCAAGTATGGATTTCTCCGTTTTTTTCTCTTACAACGCCTGTGCCGTTGCACTTATCGCATTTGATTTGTCCATAACTTGATGTTTCCATATGATTTAGAGCAATAAGGGGTTTTTAATTATTTTTATTGTGCACTTCTCAAATAAATTGCAAGAATATTGAAAAATAACTTGAAATTCAGAATACAATGGTTTATAAACCCCAGATTTCTTATTTTTTTATAAAACCCACAAGGGAGGAAAAATGGAAAGATCAGGAAACGACAGAAGAAGCGGCGGATTCAATCGAGGATTTAGAAGAGATTTCGGACCTAGAGAGATGCATAAAACCAAATGTTCTGAATGTGGCCAGGAATGCGAAGTTCCTTTCAAGCCAACTGAAGGAAAACCGGTTTACTGCAGAGAATGCTATGCTAAAAAGAATCCAAGACGATTCTAACAAGCCATAATTGGCTTTATTTTTGTTTTTGTTTTTTTATTTATTTGTATTTTAATGATTATTAGCGCGCCTTCGGCGCGTTTGTTTATTCTGCTAATCCTACCCTATTTACACACTGATTTTTCAAATAATTTGATTTATATTAAGAATAAAAAGGAGAAAGAGATGAAAAGATGCAAAATAGGGGAAATGAATGAGATGTTTAAAGAAAGCAATTATCGCTCGGCTTCGCCTCGCTCGCCTAAAAAATGGTGTGCTTCGCGCGCTTATTTAATCTTCTTCAAATCCTTAATCCGTTTGTACATTGGTTCTTTATAATTTTTTAATTGGTATTAAGAATAAAATAAAAAATGGAGAAATGAAAATAGAATAAATAAAGGAAAGTACTGACCGCGTTTTATACCTGTACTCCAAGAATTTTTCCTATCAAAAAGCCAATTCCTGCAGCAACCATTCCAATTACAGCCAGCTGAATGCCTCTTTTAAACCATTTGCCGATTGTAATTTTTCCTTCAACTGCGCCTGTAATAAATAAGGCAATTGCAGAAATAATTAAACTCCAGATAATCGCAGAATTTATAGGCATAAAGAAAAATGCAGTTAAAGGAATAAATGAGCCGAGAATTGCAGCCAAACCGACAACAATTGCGCTTTTAACAGGATTTATAAATTCATTTGATAGCCCTAACTCGTCTGCCATCATAATATCAATCCATACCTTTTTATTAGAAGTCACATGCTTTACAATATCATTAAGCAATTTTCCTCTAAATCCTTTTTTATAAAAAATATCATAAATCTCTTCTTTTTCTTTTTTAGGAATTGTCTTTACTTCATATTCCTCCTGCTTTTTCTGGCTGTTATAATAATCTTCTTCTGTTTTTGCAGAGGTATATGCAACAGCAGCCATTGAGAACGATTCTGCGAATGCAGCAGCCAAGCCGGCAATAATAACCAGTTTTGAATCAGAAGTAGCAATTGCTATTCCTAAGATAACTCCAAGAACATTTACAAGTCCGTCCTGCCCGCCGAGAATAAACTCTTTAAATAAAGCACCAACCCTCGAGTGCTTCTCTATCATCTCCCTTTGTTTATGCAAGCTTTTTCTCATACTGAAATAATTAAGTTTAAGAGATATAAAAAGATATGCCATCAAGGGAGTGGGGCTGAAGGACACTATATTTTAAATCCTTCTATATCAAAGGATTTTTAAGGATGGGCTCTTTATAATAATCAGAAAAGAGTGAAGATGAAACTATTTAATAAATCCTTAAAAGAGTATTTTAATTCGGCAAAAATATTTATGTTCGTTATATTCCTTCTTTCTATAATTCAGGTAATTTTAATTATCCTGGGTTATTTTCCTAGAATAGAACTTGTTAATATTTCTGAAACTATGGGCATTTTCAAAATGAATTACCTTAATCCAGTTACCCTTATTGGACTTTTGGAAATAATCATTGTTTTTGTAAGCGGGTTTTATCTTGTTCTGAAAAAGAAATTTAAGTTAAGACATAATTTTATTAGTTCAATGTTTCTTTTTGTTTCTACATTGTTAATAATATTTTTCATTCCTCCAATATTGCCTCAAATGCCTATAATTTTTAAGATTATTAATTACGGCATTTTACTGATTGCGAATCTTGTTATATTTATAATTGCATCTTTGTTTGGGGGAATATTATCTTTAATTTACAAAAAATTTACTTAGAAAACTATTTAAATTAAACAAAGATTATTGTTAATATGGAAAGAAAGAGTGTGATTATAATAGGAACCATTATATTGGTAGTTATGGTATTAGCTGTATTTTTATTTATAATATTTGCTCCCCCTAAATTTTCTGAGAAAGCCATATTAAAAGACCCCTCTGCAGCCATGACTTTCTGTCAAAAAACATTAGGAGACAAACAATCTAATTGTTACCTTAAAATAGCTGAAGTCCTTGCATTAAACAATACAGATGTTTCTATTCAGGCATGTTTAGCTATTTCTGATGATGGATTTAAGAAACAGTGTATTGAAGATTTGGCTAACAAAGAGGAAAATCCAATTAAAGTAGTAGAGATATGCAACAAAATAACTAGTGATAATAGTTTTAAACAACATTGTTATGGAAAGATAGATACTAATTCTGGGAATTTGAGTGTTGATACTCGGCTCGCAGTTTGTGATGCTAGAACTGGCTCAGATAAAGATAATTGCTATCGGGGAATTGCAGACGGACTTTGGGAAACAGAGCCATCAAAAAGCCTTGAGATATGCAAAAAAATATCTGATTCAAATACAAAAAACGGGTGTTTAAACAATTTTATGGGCTCGCCTGAATTAATCAAGGCAAATCCGACTATAGCAGAAGAAGTTTGCAGTTCATCTTCGTTATCAATGAAAAGCAACTGTTATAATAATTTTGCACAAACATTAAGCGGGAGTGATCCAAAACAAGGAGTATTAATCTGCCAAAAATTGTCTGATGATGTGCAAATATCAAATTGTTACGGAAATGCATGGTTTTCTTTTGTTTCTATTATTTTGCAGAATTATGACTTTGCAATAAGCTTATGCAATGTTTTAACATTAAAGAAAGATGATTGTTTAAGAAGAACTTCAGAAATATTTGTAAGTTCTGACAGAGCAAAGGCAGAAGCAATATGCAAATTGATGTCTGCTTCAGCTTCTTCTGGTTGTTTGAATAATATTCAAAGATGAAAATAATTAACCCATTAAGTGCTCCCCAGAACCTCAGCTTTAAGGCGATCTTGAGGACTTCTTGAACATTAGGTAATATGCCCCCACGAGGATTTGAACCTCGGACTTCTCCTCCGCAAGGAGAAATTATATCCTGGCTTAACTATGGGGGCTTTGATAAATCTAAAGGAGCGGAGTTTTTATAATCCTTTCTGTTTTTATTGAAGTTCAAATTGGTTTGAACTTTAAGATAGCTTTTTAAATGCTTAATTATAATTTATTCTATGGATAAAGATATACAGATGTACAAAAAAATTGACGAGCTTTTAATCAGTATTGGATTAAAAATTGCAAAAAGAGGGGAAGGAGCCCTATTTGTAGTCGGAGAAGTTGAATACAAGCCCTTGGTTGCACAGGAAGTTCCTCAGTTTAATTCTTTTAAAAATCCAAAATTACTGGAATCACTTGCAATAATGGACGGCGCAGTTATTCTTGATAAAAAAGGCATAGTTCAAGCATACGGAGTTATGATTAAATCAAAAAAAGTTTTCAAGAATTTCGGTACAAGACACAGCGCTGCTGTAAGTGCATCACTAAAAAAAGGAAATTTGGTTGTTGTGATTTCTGAAGAAGACAAAAAGATAAGAATACTAAAAGAAGGAAAAATAATTATGCAGGTTGATGCTTTGCAGAAGAATGTTGAAAAATCTGTTCCACAGGCAGCAAATATTCTTGAAAGCGTTGGTGCAGGAACTGTTGGAGCAATAGGCACAGGGATTCTTGCGCCAACACTTGGAATAACTCTTCTTCCCGGAATAATCTTATTCGGCTCTGCATATTATTTAGCAAGAGTTTTAGGAAGCAGATTCGGGCATAAATAATTGAAAATAAAAGAGATTATAATCCTTTAAATCTGTTAATCTGTTTATACATTGGTTCTTTATAAGCTTGCCTGCTGAAAGAAAACTGCTCTACTTTAGTGGTGAGTGAATTTCAGCTTTCATGTTGGCAAGCTTTAGTAATATATTAATTCTAGAA
>JAGVXO010000007.1 GCA_018303755.1 Candidatus Pacearchaeota archaeon | reverse complement strand
AAATTATATATATATATCTTTCTGTGATAATGTTTTTTGGAGGAATATCCGGCTCGCTCGCCCTTCGGGCTCGCTCACATTAATAACGACATTAGTGCGCTTCGCACTTGTTTTATTCTGCAAATCTATCGTCCATTTGTTCATTAGACTTTATGATCTTTATAAGATATTAAACAAAAAATAAAACTTCAATAAAAAAGATAAAATAAGGGAAAATTAGGGCATGTTAACAAAATAATCTCTCATTCCAATTGTTTATCACCAACTTTAAAAACCCCTTTCTTATCCTATATTTATGAAAAATACTGCAAAATATAAAGAAGGAGATATAATCCCGTGTATTGTAATTGAAACAGGAAAAACAACTGTGTTTGTTGAAACTCTTGATGGTGCAAAGGGGAGTATAGTTTTCAGCGAAATTGCTCCTGGAAGAATCAGGAATATAAGGGATTATGTTGTGCCTAATAAAATAATTGTATGTAAAATACTAAGCATAGGAAATGAACATCTATTCTTAAGTTTAAGAAGAGTAAAAAACAAGGAGAAAAACGAGATACTTGACTCGTATAAAAAAGAAAAAAGCATAACCTCTTTGATTAAAAAAATCCATGGAGAAAAGTCAGGAGATATAATAAATAAAATAACAAAAAAGCAGACAATCGCAGAATTTCTGGAAAATGCAAAGCAAAATCCGGATTTAATAAGAGAATATTTTTCAGAGCAGGACTCTAAAAAAATAGAGGAAATAATAGCACAGAAAAAAGAAAAAGAAAGAAAAATAAAAAGAGATTTTTCCCTTAAATCAAAAGAGTCAGATGGTATAATCAAAATAAAAAAAATACTCTCGCCATATGAAACCGTAACTTATCTTGGGGGTTCAAAATTCTCTATATCAATTACTTCACGCGATTTAAAAAAGGCAAATTCTGAATTAAATGAGATAATTGAGCAAATTGAAAAAAATGCAAAAAAAGAGAAGTGCGAGTTTGAGATGAGAAAATAAATAGGAAGAGAAGAAACAAAAAGAAAATAAATAATCCAAATCACTGCTCGTCTTTGTGATAAAAGTCTAAGAATTCTAAAGTACCTTGTTCAACATGGAAAATATACGAAATTCTAAATGAACCAACATAAACTTCTCTTGTTCCTTTTCTACTAAATCTCATTGGTTTTCCAATATCTGGAATTGCAATAATTTTATCAATTTGTTTTATCAGTCTTTCTTTTATAGAATAGTCTTTAATTTTATGGATAACCTCTTCAAATTGTTTGTCAAAGATGACTTTCACCATTTTTTAATTTCTTTCAAGAATTCCTCTGCATCCATACTTACAAATTCTCCTTTCTCATGTCTTTTCAAAGCTTCTTCGGTTCTTCTCGCAAATTCTAAATCTTCTTCAAGATTCTTGTCAAAATCATCTATTTTTTCAAGAATAATCTGCTTATTATTTTGTATAACTACAAGTTTGTCTCCTTCTTTAAAATTCTTTCTCATCTCAACAGGAATAACTACCTGCCCTTTAGAACTTACACGAGTTATACTAATATTTTCCATAAGTAAGATAAATCTTACAAGTATATAAATCTTTTGATTTTGCGTAATAATTGCTCGGCTCACCTGTTTCTTTTGCAAATCTAACTACATTAATTCATTTGAATTATTGTACTTTAAAATATTAAAGATAAAAAACACCAAGAAACAAATTTAAAATAAGGAAATTTGGAGTGTTAGCAAAAGAATTTATTCGCATATCTTTCCAAACAAATTTAAATACATTAAAATAATTTATTATTAAAATGAACTTGAAAAAATGCGCAAAGTGCAATGCATACACAATGGAGAAAAAATGCCTCAAATGCGCCTCAGAAACAAAAGACGCAGGATATAAATTCAGGGAGAAATTTATGAAAAATTTGAATAAAGAGGGAATTATGACAATGCTCGCATCTGAAAAATCGCTCAAAAAAGATTGGGACAATAAATTAGATAAAAGATGGAATAAATGAACATCAAAATATTTGCACAATCTCTAAACAACCCCGCAATAAAATAATCAAGAGATTAAATAAATATTTAATCTAAGAATTAAATTAATATTCTCAAAGAATTCTGCAGTAAGCAACAGGATATAAATTATGCCTGCTGAAAAATTCAGTTCCTTTTCCAATTGCATAAGCGTCTGCTCTTTCAGGAATTCCCAGAAGTATTGCATAATTTGTGCTTATTTTGAAACATCCTTCAAACTCCTTTCCAACCAATTCATTAAAAATATTTTCAATTTCCTCTTCGTTCTTTGCTCTTATAGAAGCTAATCCTTCAAAAAATGCAGCAGCCTCATTTCCATCAGAATCAACTAAAACCTCGTCCATTAAAAATAATCTTTCAAGTTTATGCAAAAGTTTCTCAACCATTTTAAAACAGCTTTTTCTGCTCTTCAACAACCGCCTCTCCATAAACCCCGTCAAATCCTGGCTTTACTTTTATTTTTCCTTCCCTGTTCTTTATTATCAGATGCGCAAGTTTTTCATTAATCTCTGCTGATAGAAAATCATTCAAAGAAACATCAAGCAAAACATTAAATTCTGTTCTGAATTTATCAATAATGGAATTATAAATCTCCCAGTTTTCTTTTGAAGATATTCCTTTCCCAGTATAAAGGCATATAATCTCCTGAAGAGGAAGCACCTTATAAAATTTTTTTGCATTTTCAGGAATAAATCCCTCTTTTCTTTCTGCAAGCTCTCCTACTCTATAATCTACTCCGATAGTTAATAACTCTTTGCAAACAGGGCATATTCTATTAAGTTCTTTTGTTTTTTCAGGAGAGCATGAAAAATTGCAGTTCCTGTGTCCGTCAAAATGATACATCCCATATGCAGGATCAACTTCAATTGTTCCCATAATTTTATTTTCTCTTATTGCATCAATTATTTTTTTATAAGAAATATCTTTTTTATTAATCTCAAATAAAGTTGCTTCCCTTCCCAGGCGCCAAGGCCAGTAGCTATGAGAATCTGAAAAACTTAATATTGCAAAATTATCAAGCTCTGAGATTCTCCAGTTCATTGGTGGATCTGAACTCAGTCCGGTCTCAATTGCATGAATATTCCTTATCTGTTCGCCAAATGCCTCTTTCAGGGAATTAAATCCTGACTTGCTTCCAAAAACTCCAAACCAGGGGGTCCAGCAATGCGCCGGAATTATTTCAATATCCCTTGAAATCTCCATCATTTTTTTCGTGAATTCAATGCACGAAATTCCGAATATCGGCCTGCCGTCATAATCCCGTCTTCCAAGTGTATCAAGATAAGCATTTATTTTTTCAGCAGTTGCAATATCTGGAACAAGTATCAATAAATGAACTCTCCGACTGCTTCCCTGGTGATATATCAAAGAAACTTCTCCTGTTATGATAAATGGAAAATCCTTGCAATAATAAATACTGTTCTTCTCTTTTAATTTTTTAATGTCTTTGAAATGCTCTGGATGCGTAAAATCTCCTGTTCCCAAAACATCAATTCCTTTAATCCGTGCATATTTCACAAGATTTTCAAAACTAAGATTCTTGGAAGTCGCCCTTGAATGTTTTGAATGCAGATGCAAATCAACGATTATCATTTTAACCTAATTGGGAAATTAAGCGCGTATAAAAAGATTGTTGAATTAAGATGTTAGTTTAAATATCATATAAAAAACATAAAAAAATTATTTTCAAAAATGAGCTTCTTTCATTGAATTGATAAATCCAAGCAAAGTAATTAACACCCTAAAGAAATTGAAAAAGCAATTACACTTGTTGTAATTAAACTCCCTTTTGAAAATCCATTTTACTCTTTCAGCACAACATCTTTTAATCCATCAGTTGTAACCATGAATACAGTTTCATTGTCAGGAAGATTTGGAGAATCAATAAGTTTTGCAACCCTTGTGTCTTTCTTCCCTCTCCGAAGATAAATTCTGTAAGTCGAATTATGCACAACAAACCCGTTAGCAATATAATTTTCATGAGAAGGAACAGAGAAATCATAAAACAACTCTTTATTAATATTATCAGAAATTTTAATTTCTCTTATTTTTTCAAACCTTAAATCGCCGTTCATCAATTTAAAAATAAACTCAATTTTTTGTTTTATCTGTCTGTCATTTATTTTTTGATTCATTAAAACTTTAAAACACGTTTCTAATTCCTTCCTATTTACCCATTTATAACTATTATCTCTTGGCTTCATAAAATGCGAGGATTTTAATCCAACTTGTTTTAATAAATTCCAAATCTCTTCTCTTTGCATAGGCATCATTTCTTTATAATAAGTTCGCAAATAATGCCTCTTATAATTAAATAACTCTTTCTGTTTATCTTGAGCTGTAAATCCAATCTGAAGATAATCCAAACAATCCTTTCCAATAATCCTCAAAATGCTCATCTTCTTCATTCCAATATCAAACTTAATAGTTGCTCTTATACCAAACCTTAGTAAAAACATCTGAATATGCCTTAGGATCATTTTTTCCTTTTGAGTAATAGTTATCATCGCTCTTTCTTTGTTAATGTGCCCTTCAGCATCAACAAACCCCTTAATAAATCCTGCAACTACCTCATCTTTAGATTTTGCAACATAGCCTAAAACATCGGGGATAATAAGTCTAAAGAAATCAGAAATTTCTTTTGAATTAATATATAAAGTATAGCAGTTTTTATTTTTAACCTTTGTAATACTTCCTACTATATTAAAAATATCCTTAAATAAAGAATTATAACTTTGTAAAATTTCAATTCTCTCATCTTTAAATCTTAACCCTCTTGCTTCAAAATTTCCATCTCCGATAAAATATCCACAAATCTGTGAAAATTCTGTGGTCATCATAGCAGGAATTATTAAATCTCTATGTTTATATGTCTGAACAGGAATCATTTGAAGTTGCAATCTTCCAGAAAAATGCTCCTGCAGATTATTTAAAACATCGCAAGAAGTAGGCCAACTCTGATTTAAAACTCTTCTAAATTGCCTTTTTGTTATGCCAATTTTTTTGCAAATTTCCTCTTTTGTTGAATTTTCCTTTTCAAGCTCTAATTTTAAGTGTTTTGAAGAATCATCAGAGAGTTTCGCTATTTTTTTGATATGGACTAAAGGCAATTTTTGTTCATCACCAATCACTTCAATTTTCCCTGCTTGCGCAACAAAATCCCCTTCTTTTAAATCTTTAGCTTCTTTTTCAATAACATTAAAATCTTCAATTGCAAAAAATCTGTGTAATGAAGAACAATTAATCTGGCAATCTGTCTTAATATTATAAAGCTTATCAACTTTATTATTAATAAACAAGTTCTCACTTTTAGCATTTTCAATTTTTAAATTTTTAAAACTGCCTGAAAGCACATTTTCTTGTTGCATAGTTTTAATTTGTTTTATGCTTCCATCAGAAAGCTGAATTAAGCTGTCTCCAGTCAGACATGCGTGCCCGACTATATTCCCGCCAATAGGAGTTGTTGGATCTCCAAACATCATTGCAGGATTTGACATAACCTGATTTGTAACAAGCACAGCAAGATTTCTCTGCTCTGCTAATTTCATTAAGTCATGAAGATATCTATTTAATCTCTGCTGCCTGTCTGCAAGCTGTCCTCTTCCAGAATACTCTGCCCTAAAATGCGCTGTAAGAGAATCAACAATCAGCAGTTTAATAGGTTCGCCACCTTTAATCATTTCATTTATTTTTTCAAGAAGCAAAATCTGGTGATCTGAATTAAACGCGCGAGCTACGAAGATATTTTTCAGCACTTTTTCAGGATTTGCACCGATTCCTGCAGCATACTGCTTGACTCTCTCTGGCCTAAAAGTGCCTTCTGTATCAATATAAACTGCTTTTCCATTTGCTCCTCCGTTTTCTTTAGGAAGCTGAACATTAACTGCAAGAGAAAGTGCAATTTGAGTATTATGCATCATTGTAGGCATATTTCCTCCGACAAACGAATGCCCTTCTGGAACAACAAAATCATACACAAAATCATTATAATCCACCAACTCAATACTTTCAACAACATCCCAATTAAACAGTCTTATCTCGCTAATCATTTCTAAAGCCAAACAGATAACATCGACTCTTGTTTTTAATTCATTTAAAATCAAATTTCTTAAAATCTCTGATTTATTTTCAGGAATTTTTCTGCTGTAATAATTTTGAATGCTGCTTTTCTTCAGCCCCATATTTTCAGCCAAACTATTAAAAGCAAAGGGCATTTTTGGATAAATCTCTTTTAAGAATGCTGTGGAAAATTTTTCTTCTTCTAATAATTTTATAATTTTAATAAACTCTTCTTTCTGTTTGATAAAAACCTTCTCAATTTTATTTAGAGTATTAGTATTGATAACAAATGGAGTTGAGGAATTTGTAAAAATCCTATGTTCATAACCGCCGCTTATTTTTCCAAATTCTTTTCTTAACCTTCCTCTATTTCCCCCAATACTTTCTTTGTATAAATCAGAAATAAACTCGATAATCTTTTTAGGATATCCATAAAAACTATTTAAGATATTAGGATTAAAGCTTTTTATTTTAAATTTCACATCTTTCATCCTTTCTCTATCTTCTCCAGAAATCCGAATAATTTTAAACAATTGTCCATTAACAAATCTATTTCTTAAACTTGCAGAAACTCCAATTCTCATAAAAAGATAAGTCAATTGAGTTGCAAGTTTAATACTTTTTGTAGTTGCAGAAATATCGCTTTTTGAAACTTCACCATCACCATCTAAATATCCCCCTAAAAATGACAAAACAACTTCTTTTGATGAAAGAAAAATGCCTTCAGGTATAAATTTATTGGAAGAATTGCAATTATCCAGATTGTCCATAATTCTTTTTGTGCTGTTTCTTAATAGTATTTGATAAACAATTTTTTCTCGTCTTCTGTCTTCTCTGACTGTCGGAGAATAGCCAAATTTATTGGTTATATAATTGCACAACCAATCTTTAATTTCTTTTTCACTTATTGAAATTGAAAATGGATTTGAACTGCCTTCTGCAACAAATAATCCCAAAAAATAAGCGTCATCTTCATCATAAATATTTTCCGTTATCATGCTAATTTCTTTTGGAGAGGCAATCAAATCTCCTTTGCTCAACAATCCTACTCTTTTCCAAGCAACACCATTTTCAAAACTAAGTATCTGATGCATTCCTGTTGTTTTAAGAACTCTACCTCTTCTTGTTTTAATAATATACAATTGATTAACTTTTTCTTTATATAAGTGGGAAGCTTTCAAAACACTTAAAATTCCATTATGCCAAGACAATACTTTTACAGTTGAAACAGGCACAGCATAACCCCTATCAACTAAACACTCTTCATTGAATTTTTTATATTTTTCATAAGTTTCTTGTATCTGTTCAACATGCATCCTTGTATCATTAAAATAACAAACCTCTGTATCTTTACTCACACATTTCCCGCTGCCAAAAGCACCAAATAGTTCAGTTATCGCCTTGCTCTCAACTCCCTTTCCACCAAGAAGATTATCAATATTTTTTGAGCCAGTTGTAATGTGATGAATATCAAGGCGTTTTTTCTCAAATTCAGAAGCGTCCATAAATCCCAAATCAAGCATTTTTCTTGATGCCTGAATTGCCTTTCTTGCAACTGCTTCTCCAAGTCCGCTTATTTCAGAAAGCATTGGCGGGCTCATTGTTGCAACACCCATTAAATCAAATACCCCTGCTGCCTCGAGCTTTGCAATTGCCGCAGGCCCTATTCCAGGCAAGTCATTTAATCCTTTGCCTTCATCAGAAACCGCTTCTTTAACTTCCTCTTCTTTATCCTTAGCCATAAATACCCTTCACAACGCGCATTTATAAAGATTATTTCAGTCGCAGGATAGTGTTAAAAATAGCAAGATAAACTTAAATGTCTCTAACATCCCATTCTTTTCCCTTATTTAACATCTTTTTATTGAAGTTTTATTATTTTAATTTTAATTATCCCATATTTTAATTAAATATCCTTTTAAAAATATAAAGAATCAATGTATCCGCGGATTAGCAGATTTGCAGAATATTTGATAAGTGCGCGAAGCGCACCATTACAAAATAACTTACTTCAGCATCAAAACTGCAAAAGCAATAATATCTATAAACACAAATATAACAAAAATTGTTTTTTCAGTTACTCCACCTGTGCTGATAAATCCCTGCGCTTTTTTTGAATAAGGCCAAAATGGAGTTATGCCCATTTTAGTAAAGCTGTCTGATATTAAATGAAGCGAATATCCGAGAAAAAAACCAAAAGCAGCAACAGGGAGGAAGACAGCAAGAAGTAAAGAAATTAAAATGCAAATAGTTAAGCTATGTAAAAAACCTCTGTGTTCTGTAAAAACCTGAACAACTTTGGCAGGCTTTGATTTCCCGACTTTTGAAAAATTCGTGTCAATGTCAGGAAGAACAGAAGCTGCAAGGGCAATGGGCACAAAAATAAAAACATCGCTGACGATTGGTAAAAACAAAATAATTGCAAAAATTCCAATTGCCAAATGAGTTTTAAACATCATTTTCTTTCAACCTCTTTACTTCGTCTGCAGAGAGTTAATCAATCTATCAATGTCAATTCTCTCTATATTATTCACAATAAGCTCTGTTGTATTAAAAAGGTTGTTATTTCTTACATTAACTGTAAAAAACGCCTCTTCTCCAATAAGCGCCTCTCTTTTCTTGAAAAATAACTCAGGATTTTCAAGTTCTTCATTTGTTATTCCTAAATTTTCTATCTGCTCATTAAACATCACTCCCCTCATGTTTTCATATCCGTCATCAAGCACAACTCCCACAAGCGCCCTTTTTCTTGAAATAACATTCCCATGAACAGCGCATAAATTATTCGCAGCTTTTTTTCCACATTCTGGGCAGACATCAAAAAACCTCGGCTCAAAAATCTGGACAAGAAAAGCCCGAACAACAGCATTCTGCCCAGAAGCAAGTTCTGATATCTTTTTCTCATGCACACTTATTTCTGTATTCACATTTTCAATATTTTCTGTGCTCGGCTTGATATAAGAAAAACCGGATAAATGCAGCTCATCATTTCTGACCGCAGCATTTGATATTTCAACAGTATTGCCCTGTTTTATTTTTCCTGATTCAAACAGCCCTATGTGATTTGTATCCCACAAAACAACCCTTATATTCCCTGTCTCATCTGCAACAGTCAAAGATGCAACCTTGCCCTCTCGCCCATTTTTAGAATAACTCCTTATCATTGGCTCTGTAATTATTTTGCCCAAAATATTAACTCTTTTCATTCCTGCTGCAAGCTCAGATACCTTCATTTTTTCTTTTTCAAATGAAATTCCAAGTTCAGATGCAACAATCTGCGCACTTCCCTCTTTTGAAATCAATCCAGAAAGTTTCGCGCACTTTGCCTCAACTCTCCTGTCTATCTCATCTATAGATAAACCTGATGCTCTTGAAATCTTTTCCGCAATTTGCTGATAATTTTGAAGCATTTTATTTTACCCCTTATTTTAATCTTTTTTTAACGTGCTCTTTTAGAGAACTCCTTAAAAAAACATCGGCCATTTTTAAGTATTGTGATAGCTGAGTTTTATTAAAAACTTAAAAATCTAGAATTTATTTTTACTTATACAATTATAGATAGTTAGATAAACTTCAATTAAACCCAAAATATTAGAAAGGTGTAAGAAGTCTAAAGAAAAGCACTGACTAAGGATACTCTGCAAGAAGATAAGTTGCCGGTTTAAACCAAAATCCTTAAAAAGCAAATTTAACTCAAATAGCTATGGGAGACGCAGCAGTAAAAATAAGGATAATGCCCACTTCTCCAGACGCAGACCTGGAAGCCATAGAGAGTTCTGCAGTAAAAATAATAATGGAATATCACGGCAAGGTGGCAAAAACAGAAAAAGAGCCGATTGCATTTGGGCTTAATTCCATTATAATCACATTTGCCTGGGACGAAAATTCAGATCAGGATCCTTTGGAAGAGGCGCTAAGGGCAATAGAAAATGTAAGCTCAACAGAAATAATTGACTTCAGAAGAATTAGCTTTTAGTTATTTTTTAAACATGCCATTCCTTTCCTGCATTTTACCTCTTTTCATTTATCTTTTCTTTTTTACATTATCAATTAAAAGCACCCAATAATCAATGTGCTCATGAAGTGGGATTTGCAAAATAAAATAAGCGAGGCGAAGCCGAGCCATTAAGTACATTTATAGCGAGCCCGAAGGGCGAGCGATTGCACGAGCTAATGAAGGAGATATAATGAGTGCAATCGCGAGTAGCAGGCGAGCAATTACACAAGCCAAAGAAGAATATACAATTAGTGCAATCGCGAGCAGAGCCAATATAAATCAAGGCAGAGAAAGAAATATAAACAAAAAAAAGCTGTTTATTCTATGAACAGGCAAATCCAATCCCTTTTGTTTCTATCAATATTACTTTTAAGTTTTTTGAGTGTTCTAAATTTAGCCAGTGCGCAAAATGAAACAAATAATTCTCTTACAAACAATACCTCAATTACAAGGGGCGTAGACCTAAGTTCTACAATAGGCAAAATTGATTTCAACTTTGACCGCTCAATACAAGTGCCTGAAAAATATCAAATTCCTGCAAGAATCTTATTTGGGATACAAGGAGAAATTCCTCTTCAGCTGCTAATTATCATAATTGGAGTTTTTATTTGTCTTGCTGTCCTTATTTCAGAGATATTAAAATCAATGCCTTTTGCAAATGAAGGTTTGCAAAGATATGCAATTGCATTTATAGTTACTGCGCTTGTTGGTGTAAGCGGAGCAATACTTGAAGTATCAACATTTTTTCTCAATCTTGCAAATATGTTTAATATTCTAAGCAAATGGCCTGCATTGGCAGTTGTGGTTGCGCTTGGAATAGTTGCGCTTCTGGCATACGGACTATCAATAATCATAAGATTAATAGAACATAAAACAGGACTTGCAGAAGCAGAAATGAAAGGGAGAGATGTTGCACAGATGAATGCAGAAGCAAGAATAATCAAAGAAACAAGAATCCCTTAGTTTTTTAAAATTACCTAATCTTTTTCTCTTTAAGCAAAATACCCATATCTTTTGCAACTTGTTCTATTGACTGAACCTCTCCTTTTTCAATATTTTTTAAACCTATTTTTATCTCTTTAATCTCTTCTTTGCTTAATTCTTCATCTTCAAATTCTATTTTATGCTTTATCTTTTTTTGCTGCATCAGTATATGTTTTTAATTCTTTTTGTCTGTGTGCTGTCTCTTTCTCAGCCTTTGCAAGCCGTGATTCCTTAAGGTGCTTGCTTAAAATCTTAAAACCCTGAAAAATTGCAAAAACAACAGCAAAAATAATAAGCCATACAATCAGGCGAACATACCATAACTCTGGTGTAAAGGCAACTTTCAGCATAAGCTCTGCAAAAAAGCGGAAAATTTTCATCTGTGCAAAAATTACTGTTGTGATAACTCCAAGCAAAAATGAAATTACAAAGTCCATCCCAAATTGCCCTCTTATTAAATCACTGGTGCCTGCAGCAATCAAAATCCAAAGCACAACAACAAGCCATAAAACAGGAGAAAGCATAGCATACTGCTCTGCAAATAAAATCACAAATACAATATTAAATTGCTTGAAAAAAGTGTCAATTCCAACAACTGCTGGATTCTGCATTAAAATCTTTGTCCATTCCTGCTGAAGATACTGCCATTTGTCGCTTGCGCTTCCAACAAGATCTCCAGAATTAAGATTATCAGAATTAATACCTATGCCAAGCGGATCATCAGGATTAATTTTAATATCTTCTAATGCCTGCACACTTGCAGAAAAAGAAAAGAATAATGCAAAAAGCACGACAGATAAAATAAATGCCCAATTTTTTTTCATTTTATCACCTTGAAATACCTCTCCATTACAATACAATTAATCAAATTATCTTTTAATTCTTTCGGTATATTATGATTTTTACTCTCTTTTATTATCCTGCTTTCTAATACCTTTGTTTTTTAATACTTTTTTATTTTCAATTCTAATTTTAGTATAAACTGCTGATTCAAGATCTTCAAAAAAACCATTAAGCATCGAAACAAAGCATTGTTTTCTTGGTTTTTCTGGCAGTTTTACCATTCCCCAGATATTTTTAACTATCGGGAGTTTTTCAACAAGTTTTTCCCTTTCTAATAAATTTGCATTAAGCCAATCCTTCCAAAATTTAATTTCATAATTCTTATCTTCTGTTTGTTTTTTCATAGTATCTTAATCTCTGTATTTAATTATTTTTCAGGAGCCATTTCCATACAGGCAAAATCTTTATTGTTTTATCTTTTAATTTAAACTCATCTTCTTGCTTATTCGTTAAAATTATTCCTTCTTTTAAATTAAATTTTTCCATTGCTTTTATTAGCCCGTTTATTTCCCTATCTTTATTATCTTCATTAAAATCAAAGCATACCTGTATTGCCTTTATGACTTTTGTTTTTTCTTTTATAATAAAGTCACATTCCTGCATTTCTTGAAAATAAAAAATTTCTTTATATTTTGTCCTTAAATCCAAAAATACTAAATTTTCAAGCATTTTTCCATAATCCTTTGAAAATGACGCGGAGTTATTAAAAGAAAAGCCGTTATCTATAGAGTAAACTTTTTTAGGATTTACTTGTTGTTGTTTGAATGAATAGCTAAATCTGGGTATAGTAAAAATAAGATAAGCATTCTCAAAAAAAGATATATAATCTATGACTGTTTTTATAGATTTAATTTCAAACATTTTCTTAATTGAATTATATGAAAATTCTTTTCCTATATTGCTTATTAAATAAATTACTATCTTATTTAGAATTGCTGTGTTTTTTATTTTAAATCTCGCAGCAATATCTTTCATTACAACATCAGATAATAATTCATGAAGAATCTCAGGATTTTCTTTTTTGAGATATTCAGGGAAACCTCCTTTAATCAGATATTCTTCAAAAGAATAAATTGAAGGTTCCTGTTTTTTAATATTAAGGAATTCTCTAAATGAAAATGGAAATAACTCTATTGAGATATGCCTGCCAGTTAATTTTGTTCCAAGTTCTCTGCTGAGTATAGAAGCATTAGAACCGGTTAAAACAACTTTCTCTTTTTTATCAACTAAATATCTTACAAACCTCTCCCATTCAGGAATAACTTGTATTTCATCAAAAAAATAAATTCCTCCATTGCCATAAATTTCTTTCATAATCATCTCAACTTTATTAAAATCCGAAAAATCAAATCCGCCTAAACGGGGATCTTCTAAATTAAGATAATATCCTTTTTTTTGTTTCTTCAGCAATTGATAAAGAAGGGTGCTTTTTCCACATCTTCTTACTCCTGTAATTATCAATGCAAAAGAATCTTCTATATTTATTTCCCTGCTTTTTTCTCTTATAGTCCCTTGTTCTAAACTATCCAAAAATTCTCTTTGTGAAATAATCACATTGCTCAATATTTCTTTTGATAGCATAATTATTATAAGAGCACATATTTTTAAAGCTTTCTATTCTCAATATAAACTATTGTATATTGGTAATATAAACTATTAAACATCCTGAATATAATCTTTTAGACAAAGCCAATACATCCATTAAAAAGAACAATTCCCAAAAAACACAGCAAGCCTGTTAATTTCTTTTAACATCTGTTAAATTATATTAACACATGGTTATAAATGTTCCTTTAAGCGAAGCGCAAGCGCCTCAGCACGAGACACGAGGCATAGGAGCATGGCTTTCAAAAATAAAACAAAAAACAAGATGAGAACAAAAAGGAACGAGTGGAGTTTAGATTTCCAAACGCCGAAAATTGGATTAATAAGGGAGGAGTTTAAGGGTTGTTAAAAAAAAGAATTCATTAATGTCCCCAATTTTTCCACCGAACCCCAAGTTCTCTAGCCTTTTCTGCCATTTTATCGTGTTGAGAAATTAATCTCTCCTTAACGGTATTATTATCTGTATCTTCAATTCTTTTAACAAGTCTATCCAAATCGGCAGTTATTCTTGCTACAGCATTTTCTCTAGCTGTATCTGCATATCCTCTTAATTCCGTTTTAAAAAGAAGGAACCAAAGTCTATTCTCCCATAAGAATAAAATAAAAGACAAGCCAATTATTACAGGATATGCATACATTCCAAAAATTCCAAGTTCGGTAGAATCTGCAAATGCCCACCTGTAAAATAGAAAACCGATGAAAAAAATCCAAATAACTTTGCTAAAAGAGGTATGCCCTTTATCATGAAATTTTTTGGAAATTGCTAAAATTACCATAAATGGAATAATTGAGGTTAAAGCAATTCCCAAAGCATTATAAGATAAAAGAATAGTATAAACTTCTTGATTTGATAAATAAAAAGTAGCAAGTATAGCAATAATAACCGAAACAATCCCTCCAGCATATTTATGCTCCTCGAAAATTGGAATAAAATCAGAAACTGCATAAATAATTAAAGCAACTAATAGAAAAAATAAAACTCTGACAAACCAAATATTTTCACCAAATTTTAAACCCTCATCTAAAAATGTTAGGTTTATATTTCCAAAAGAAATATCAGAAACAAATTTTTGAAGGATAGTTTCTGCACTCACCATCTCCACACTCAAAACAAACATAGAAATTAACAAAACTATGATAAGGAGATTAACATAAATATTCCTGTTCTCTTTTTTCATAACTTACCTACAAATAAGATATTTATAAACATTTCGCACTTTTCTAATAAAAGCAAACTCGCTCGCCTGCGGGCTCGCCATAAGTGCAATTAATGGTTCGCGCTTCGCGCTTATTTTATTCTGCTAATCCTTTTCCATGAGCAGATTGAAATTTACATGCCTTAAATAAAAAACACCCATGAACAAACTTAAAATAAGTAAAAAGAATGGGATGTTAATAAAATAAATATTGTGCTCTGCTCACGATTGCACTCATTGTATCAACTTTTTTTAGCTCGTGCAATCGCTCGCCCTTCGGGCTCGCTTTATTTTGGTTCGCTTCACTCACTTATCTATTTCTCAAATCTTACGCCAATTGATTCATTTGTTCTTCTGAGATTTAACTGAGAGATATTAAAAAAAGCACCAATGAACAAACTTAAAATAATGGAAAGTTATGGTATGTTAGCAAAATAAATATTGCGCTCTACTTGCAAGTACATTGATTCATTTGAAAATCTTTGATTGATAAAACCAAAAACGCCCAAAAACAAAGAAAACTTTATAAAGCATAAAGATATAGAATTAACATGAGCAAAAAAAAGAGTGTGGCAATCTTCGGATTTTTCTTAATGCTTGTATTAGCTTCGTCTTTTGCTTTTGCTGCTACAAATGTGCAAAATTCAAATCAAGGAGTTAAAAATACTCCTGGCGCAATCACAAATTTAGTTACTACTTTTCTTAATGGTGTAGCTATGAATACAGAACCGATATTAAAATGGTTTCTCGGTGATACGCCTACAGGCGAACTTTTGCTTGTAAAATTCTTATTCTTTATAATTTTATTGGCAATTATTTATTATGCAGTAAGACAAGTTCCAACACTCGGAGATAATTCAGGAGTAACATGGATTATTTCAATTATTACTTCTATACTTGCAATTAGACTTCTTTCCGAAAGTTACTTAATAGAATTTATATGGTTACCAACAGGAGTTCTTGGAATTACATTAATCTGTATACTCCCCTTCATAATCTTCTTCTACTTTATTGAGAGTTTTGATGCTTCCCTTGTAAGAAAAGTTGGTTGGTCTTTATTTACATTGGTATATATAATGTTAGCAATGTTAAGATGGAAAGATTTAGCAACGGGACAAAATGGCATTTTTGGACTAGAAGTGAATCCAGTATTTGCAAATTTAGGGTGGGTATATCTTATAACCGCAGTATTAGCAATTTTAGCGGTATTTTTAGATCGTCCAGTAAGAAAGATGATTATTGGCTCACAAGCAGAAGCAACTAGAGGTGCTGCAAATCTTACAGCAAGAGGAGAGTTAAGAGAAGAAATCAAAAGATTATCAACAGCCCTTGCAAATGCTCCAAATAATAAAGAAGCATCAAAAATAAAAAAAAGAATTAGAGATATTGAAAGAAGAATAAAAGAGTTATATTAAATCTACAAAATTGAATAAAAGATTATTCTAATGAAAAACTTGGTTCACAACAACCTTTTTAAATTCCTTTATGTTTGATATGTTATGAAATTCAATTCGCAACGAGGTGCTCGTCAAATTTATCTTTTGTTAATCTTATCTTTTATCTTCCTTGTTTCAATGTTTCAAATTAATTTTGCAAGTGCACAATTCTTTGGAAGAAATTTTGGCGGCTTTTCACTTGAAGAAGGATTTCGCCAGCTTGAGCCGACAATAAGTTTTGTCTTAGGAGATGTAGGCGGGGATATGAATATTGTATTTATAAAATTCCTTATTTTTCTTTTAATTTTAGCTATTTGTGTTGTTGCTCTTAAAAGAGTTCCTGGAATAAATGAAAATCCTCAGCTTGGAAAAATTCTCTCTGTAATCATTGCTTTAATGGCTGCGCGCTATCTCACAGCAGAAGAGCTCATACAATTTATCTGGCTCCCTTACGGGGTTTTAGGCATAGCACTATCTTCACTTCTTCCTTTAATTATATTCTTCTTTTTCATAGAAAGCTTGGACAGCACAGTTCTAAGAAAATTCGGCTGGACTGCATTCGGAGTTATCTATTTCTTTTTAGCAGCAATGCGCTGGACAGAATTAGAAGCAGAGCCATTTAATTTAGGCTGGATTTACATAGCTGTTGCAGCAATTTCAATAATTGCTCTGGCATTTGATAAAACAATAAGAGAAGCAATAATTGTTGGCGCTATAAAGGCAGGCTATGATATGAATGATATTGTTAATAAAGCAGAGTTAAGCAAAGAATTAGAGCGAGTTCAATCAGCTCTCGCAAGCCCTTATATTTCTGGCGCAGAAGCAAGAAAACTGAAAAAGAAAGAGAAAAACTTAGAAGACGCAATAAGACGTCTGAAATAAAAAGGTAATTCTTAAATAATTTTAAACATCTGGGACACATTCCATAAATGGGCTTTTTGTCTATAAAAAGGGGAAATTGCCCATAAAAAAGCGAGAAAAGAGTTTAAAAAGTACTTAATTATTATATTACTAATAACTTTCCCGGTATGGTCTTTTAGACAATACCGGACTTTTTATTTAATCTTATTTTATCAATTATACTTAAAATATTTACTGCTTTATCACAAAGTTTTCTTAGTTTTTTAGAAGAAGTTTTTGAAAAAAAGACATTTTCTGTTTTTTTGTTTAATCTTTTTAATGTATGGATTACTGGAATAAAATCTTCATCTCCTGAAACTAAAATAGCCGTATCATAAAGATTTTCATAAGCACCGACAAGCAAATCATTGGCAAGATAAATATCATCTCCTTTGACTTCAAAATCAAATGTTCCATCTTTATTTTTATGTTTTCTTTGAGCTGTAAAGTTAACGGGAGCTAAATTAGAAGGTTTGGCAGACATTTCATATTTTTGAAACATTAGAAAAGAGGTGAGGCATTAAAAAGCCGAAGCATAAAGTTTATATATTAGAATATTCTAATATGTTAATGAAAGAGATCTATAATCTACATGCAGAAATGTGTAAGGTGTTCTCTAATCCAATAAGGTTAGAAATTCTAAATCTTCTTAGAGATAAGGAAATGTCTGTTACAGAACTAATCAATATGTCTAAATTAAGCCAAGCGAATATTTCCCAGCATTTGTCAATAATGAAATCTAAAGGTATTGTTGTCTCTAAAAGAGATGGTAAAATGATTTATTATAAATTATCAAATCCAAAGATATTCAAGGCGTTTGATATTATTAAAGAAGTTTTGACAGAAAGATTAGAAAAAAATAGAAAAATATTAGTGGGGGTGAAAGCATGAAACTTAAAGAAAGTGGCATGCCTGAAGAAGAGATGTGGGGTAGATTTTTTGAGCCCAATAAAATACTTCAAACTCTGGGTTTAAGCAACAGTGTAGTGGGTGTGGCAGATTTAGGATGTGGTTATGGAACTTTCACAATACCTGCAGCCAAGATAATAAGAGGAAAAGTTTATGCTATTGATATAGAGCCCGAAATGATAGAGAATGTAAAAAGAAAAGCAAAAGAAAACGGGCTGGATAATGTAGAAGCAAGGCTTCGTGACTTTATGGCTGAAGGCTCTGGTCTTGAAAATGAAATTGTCGATTATGTCTTTCTTTTCAATATATTGTATACCACAAAAAATCCAGAAAAATTATTAAAAGAAGCTTATAGGATTTTGAAAATAAATGGGAAACTTGGAATTATTCACTGGAACTATGATTCAACAACTCCAAGAGGTCCTCCAATGGAAATGAGACCAAAACCTGAACAATGCATTAAGTGGGCAGAATTTGCTGGATTTAGTAGTCTAAAAAAATATGATTTAAAACCATATCACTATGGCATCATAATGGAGAAAACAAAATGAAAGACAATAATAATTTAATCATTGGAATAATAATTGCTGTAATTGTATTCTTACTCTTGGGAATGTTTGGTTTTGGTGGAATGATTGGTGGAAGTTATGGCATGATGGGAAATTGGGGATTTGGTTTTGGAGGTATGTGGATTTTTGGGTTTTTATTTATGACTCTAATTTTAGTAGCCTTAGTTTTATTTATTCTATGGTTAGTTAAACAGTTACAAGAAGGTAAAAAATGAAAATAGAAAATTTTGCATATATTGTTGAGACTGAAAAAAGTTTCGATGAAGCAGTTGTTTCGGTGCTGAAAGTAGTTGAGCAGAAAAATTGGACAATATTTCAGATTTATGATATGAAAGAAAGATTGGCTGCAAAAGGATTTGGTCAAAAACCACTAAAAATAATTGAAATTTGTTCAGGAAAATATGCAAACCAATTTTTGAACAAGAACAAGCTTATTTCTCTATGCATGCCATGCAAAATTAATGTTTTGGAAGAAAATGGTAAGGTAAAAATTGTTGGCATGAGACCAACAATGATTTCCCAGTTTTTTCCAGAAGTAAGTCAAGAGGAAGCTGAAGAAGTGGAAAAAGACATTATAGAGATTATTAATAATGCAAAGCACACAAAACTTAACTAATGAACTTGTAAGTGAATATATACAGAGCAAGTATGATAAAAAATATCTAACAGGAAAAATAAAAGAAATTTTAGAAGCTATGGCTAAGGACGTAAGTATTTCCCCATATTCTGCCTGAATTCAGTATATTTCATAAAATATCTTAGTTCTTTCACCATCCTTTCAAAACTTTCATGAATTCTACCACCATTAACTTCTCCTTTGGCTTGTCTCCAACATTCTTCAACAGGATTCATTTCAGGGCATCCGGATGGAAACCAAATTATCTTTAATTCTCGTCGATGTTCCTTCAAATATTTTTGAACTTTCTTTGACTTTTTATGCCAAGGAGCCTTATCCAAAATTAGTATTGCTCTTTTGAATTTGTGTAAGAATTTAGATAAAACTTTAACAAATTCTTCAGCATTCATGTTTTTTCTTAATGTAAACATCTTTTTACCATTTTCAGAAAGAAAGCCATATGCATGTACTTTCTTATGAGAACCTGTCACTAATCGTCTATATTCTCTGCCTTTTACTACCCAAACTTTCCTGGAAATTGAATCATAAAGGAATGTTGATTCATCTTCACAAAATAATGGATGATTTGGATATTTATCTTTGTAATACCAAATTTTTTTTTCCGAATTTTGCTATTTCTTCCTCTGAAGCTTTATGCCAATAAATTGGTCTACCCGTAGAGAGACCAAAATTCCAGCGATTTAAAATTCTCGTTGTCTGACGTTGTGAATAATCTACACCTGTTTTTTCTGCAATTAATACTAAAGCTCTTTTTGTTGTCCAAGGTTTATCTGGATTTTCTTTAGAAAAGATTCTTTTTAAATTTGCTTCTTGTCGTCGTGAAATCTTTCTCGGCTTTCCACTTTTGGGTCTTGTTTTAAGACCTTCTAAGCCTTCTTTTTCATATCTCCTTTTCCAATAAAGTACAAGTTTATGGTCACAATGAAGTCTTTCACCTATCTCTCTTAAAGTTTCTTTTTGAAGTGTGTAAATTATCATAAGAATTCTCTTTATTATTTTTGCATCTCTTTCTTTTTTATAAGCTTTCTTAAGAAATTCTATTTGTTTATTGTTCATATTTTTACCTCCCAATAAACAAAGATAAGGGGTATATAAATCTTGGGGAATAATTAATGTCTTATGCTATACATCTATTGAATGTTTAAAAAAAGAGTTAAGTATTTAAAATGTTTTCTATTGAATTCGCAGCTCAACCAAAAAAATTCTTAAAAAATCTTGATTTGCATGTAACTGAAAGGATAATCAAAAGAATTGAAAGGTTGAAACAAGAACCTATACCAAGTGATGCAAAATTTATTGGCAGGGAAAACTCTGATAAAATATTTCGTTATCGAATTGGAGATTACAGAGCTTTGTATAAAATCACAAAACCCTTTGAGTATACTCCACACTAAAGTGTGGGGTTTGTGCTTGGGTTTTGGGATAACCGGGAAAAATCTATACATTTTAACTCCAATCTAAAGATTGGAGATTTTTCACGAGTATTAAGGAATCCTCCTCGGCGCTTTTGGAAGCTTTTCTATTGGAATTTCTTTTTCAGATTTTTTCTCTGTTTTTTCCTCAGCTTTTTTCTCCAGAATTTGTTTTTGCACGTCTTTAAGTTCGTTATCACTTGCTTTTTTTCTTTCTGAGTTTATATTTTCTTCATTATGAACTGGAATTAAATTAATTATTCTTTCTCCCAGAACATCCTGAACTGCAACATCAACTCTTCTGCAGTTTAGCGTGTATTTTAATTTGTCTGCAGTTTCTTTTACAAGAGTTTCTGTTCCCTCTAAGATTTCTTCAGACGGCGATTTTTGAATTATAATTGTGTGCCCTTTTGAAACAGGATTTATTTCAAGAACTGCAAGTGCACTGTCATTTTCTGAAATTTTATAACTCTTAATTTTTCCTTCTACAATCATTCTGAACGGACTTTTTGATTCTGCAGAATTTTCAGATTCGCCATAAGGCAGTTTTATAATCTTATTTTTAATCAAAAAGCTTTCAAGCTCTTCATCTGATAAAGAATTAATCTGCTCTCTTGCGCCTTCCTGATCTCCTTTCCAGCTTTCAATCTGCTTTAAAAGCGCTTCTCTTGCCTGTTTCAGCTGTTCTTTTCTTAAACTGCTCATTGATATTTCCCGTTTTTGGAGTATTTAATACTTTTGTGCGCTTCGTACCTGTTTTATTATTTTTGAAATCTGGCGTTGTGGGCAGATTGGTTTTATATGTTTTAATTTAACATTAAACAAATTCAATCAAAAAAGAAAACCCTTGAAAAGATAATGAATGTGAGAAAGTTACGAGTGTTTAAAGAAGAAAACTGATATCAGTCATATTAAGGATGCTTGAGTTTATAGAAATTATTATATAGTCCTGGAGATATACCGTATAATGGAGAGAGGAATCAAAGACAGAACGATTTTAGAGGAATTTGCAGAAGATTTTACAAAAATTGTAGAAAAGCACTGCAGGTATATCATTGTGTCTGGTTTTGTTGCAATTGCGCATGGAAGAAGCAGAGGAACAGAAGATATAGACATGATTATTGAAAAAATTGATGAAAAAAGATTTGAGGAGTTGCATAATGATTTGATAGAACATGGATTTGAATGCATGCAGTCTGAAAATCCTCAAATTATCTACATGGATTATTTGTTGCATAAAACCAGTGTGAGGTATACAAAAAAAGGAGAATTCCTTCCTGAAATGGAAATTAAGTTTGTAAAAGATGAATTAGATGACTACCAGATTAAAACTCGGGTTAAACTGCCTTTTACAGGGTTGAATGTTTATTTTTCGTCTATTGAAATGAATATTGCCTTTAAAGAAGAGTATTTAAAATCAGATAAGGATATGGAAGATGCAAAGCATTTAAGAATTATTTATAAAGACAAGCTTAATTTAGAAGAAATAGAAAAAATAAAAGATAAAATAAAAATGATTAAAATGAGGAGATAAAATGCGTGAGGAACATTCAGAACAAATTGAAAGATGGGCAAATTATATCAGAGAAAATCCTGAAAAATGGAAGAGCAAATTAAAGCCATTTTTAGATGCGCAAATTATAATGGCACGGAGATTTTATTCTGAACTTATGAAAACAGAAAAAGGCAGGCAAACTCTTCTGAAAATTAAAGAGATGAAGATGGGACAAGATTTATAAATTCTAATTGCGATTATTTAGTATTGAGGTGAAAATGTCAAGAACATTAGGTTATTTTTTAAGTGCAATTGGAATATTTTTTATGGCTTTAAGTGTTGCGCCTATTAAAGAAGCAGTTTCAGCATTTTTGCCTTTGATGAATATTCATGGAGTATATTTTATTGTTATTGGAGTTGCCTTTGTAATTTTCGGCGTGAGTGCTTTAAGAAGTTCAGGAGGAAAACTTGTTGAACTTCCGATTTATCAGGGAAAGAAGGTTGTAGGATTTAGAAGAACCGGAAAATAAATTAATTTAGTTCTAAGAAGAGAAGCACTTTTTCCAGTTCTTTGTCTAAAATCTTAAACTTTTTTTCATTTATGAATTCTTTTTCTTCAAGTTCTTTTTGGAGTTTTTTCTTTAATAGTGTTTTTATTTCTGCCTTGTCATAGATGCTCCAGTTTTCTCCTAAAGAGATATCTTGGGCGGATTTTATCAGAGTATCTGAATCTTTAGAATATCTTTCTGCGTAAATTTCATGTTCATTTACTATGCTTCCAATTCTATGCCTCAATGCTTTTGAAAGTATATTTGTCAGTTCGCTGATTTTGTCTTTTTTGCTCATTTTATTTTTTCCTGATTTTTACTAATTTGGATTTGATAATCTCATTTAATCTTTTTGTTTCTTCTTGTGCAAGAGGAGTGTTTTCTTTTAATTTGCATGATATTTTCTCTCCTATTAATTTTTCTACATCTTTTTCTATTTTTCTAGGATTTTCTTCTTTGTTATTAAGAAAATTCTCTATTGTTTCTAATCTTCTTAGAGCATTGTAAATTGTTTTTCCATCTACATTAAGTTTAAGTATATCTTCTGGCATCATTAAAAGAAAATTTATGTGGTTTTTGTCAATAACCCTCTCTTTTTCCAGGAAAAATGGCTTGTTTGAAATGCTGTAATACAGCATACTTCTTGTCAAAGGACATATTTTTTCAAGTTCTTTTAATTTAGATTCTGGAATCATTAAAATGTGGAATTTCAATTCTAATTTTTCCAATAGCAGGGTATAAACCTGTTTTTCAGTTATTATGTCGGAAATGATTATAAGATCAATGTCATTATAATCTGCTTTTTTTGTAATAAAAGAGCCAAAAACAAATATCTGGCTTATAGATTTTAAGTTGTTAAGGCAACTGAATATTTCTTGGATAATTCTTTTTTTAAAACTACTTAATTCTATTTTTTTAGAATAATAAAGTTTTGTATTTTTTTCCAGCAATTCCACCTGCACCAAATCTCCGACTTCAAAATGATTTTCAAATTCTTTTGGAATGTATATCTGATTAAACCTGCTTCCTTTTGACACTTTATGCACGAATTTCATAGTATGTACTTAGTACGGACTATTTATAAACTTATTGCTTTCTGCCATAGGCAAATGAACAACATTTTGCTATCACTCCATTCTTTTCCCTAATTTTAAGTTTGTTCATTGGTGTTTATCTTTTATATCCTCTTTATTTTTAATATGAATTAAAATATATGAATACCCAATGTTCTCATGGAGTAAAATTTAAGAAATAATAATGATGAATGAGCAGAGCGGGCATTTATGCAATAAACCTCATCAGCCTTTCAAGCATAAAATCAAAACCAACAAAATAACTTACATAAAGAACTGCAATAAATGCAATCAAAAATGCAGGAGTAAATGGAACTCCTCCTTTTATCTTTACCTTGCTTTTATAATTCTTTTTAATAAACTCTATTTCTTCTTGACTAATTCCTTCCCAGAAAGGGTTTATTTTTCTTCCTTTAACAATCAATTCAGATGCCAGCCAATCACCTTCAGAAAGTTTATCAGGAGAAACTTCATAAATAAGGCACGCACTTTCAACTGCTTTTACATAAACATAAAGTGCAGAAATAAGAATTATTAAAACAGAGGCAAGAGCAGAAACAAAATCTCCGCTAAACATAGAAAAAGTTGCAAGAACTGCAGAAACAATCGCAGCAATCACCAAATAAAATGCATTCTTTCTTACCTGAACCTTGAATTCTTTTAAAAATTTATTCCACGAAATAAAAGAAAGAAGAATGCTGTAACAGAACGAATATACCCCCCCTCCTGCAAGAAGCACAAGAATAAAAAACAGCATTATCAGCGCATTTTCATAATATCCTCCTGCTGTGGGAAGAATTGCCCCAAGCGCAATCAGCAATTTTGCATCTCCTCCTGCAAAAAGCCGAAGATAATAAAAGAGATGTGCTACTATAAAAAAAATTGCAAGTCCTAAAATTCCAGACAAAAAAAACATCTGCTCTCCTGAAAAAATCCAGTAAAATGACCTGTATGCAAGTGCAAAAATAACTAAGCTGAAATTTATCCAGTTTGCAACTTCGCGTGATTTCAAGTCCTGAATCACTGCAGCAGCTATCCACACAATTCCAAGCACTGCCAAAAACATATCCATATTATAACCTAAACAAAAAGCTTTATTAATGTTTTTAAATTAGAATTATAAAGAGGCAGAAATGGAGAAAAGCGAACAGACAAAAAAATATGTCTTCTGGAGTATAATTGCAGGAGTGATTATACTTTCTTATCTTATACTTAATGAAATGCTTATTGCAATTATTACTGGAGCAATTCTCGCCTATGCACTTAAACCCTTTCATGATAAACTTTCTAAAAAAATACCTAAAAGAATATCTGCATTTTCAATAATTTCCCTTGCAATAGCCATAATTATTGGATTTATCGTCGCCTTTGCAGGAGCATTTATTAATCAGCTATCAAAATTCCTAAATCCTGTCAATATCTCTGCTATACTTGAAGGCCTATCAAAAATCAGCAAAATTCCTTTGATAAATAATAATCTTGAAGCAATAATCTCTAGAATAGGGGAATATTTCATAAGCCTGATACCTCAAACAATAAGCTACATTCCCTCTTTTATCCTTCATTTGTTCATAATAATTTTCACTGCATATTATCTTTTAATTGACTGGGATAAAATAGAAAAGGCAATTATCAATATACTGCCATTTAAAAATAAAGTAGAAATTGTTGATAAAATAAAGAAAAGGGTATCGAATATAATAATGGGGACATGCCTTATTGCATTAATAGAAATAATCCTAAGTGCAGTTGTTTTCAAGCTTCTTGGAATTGATGCTTATCTTGTGCTTGCATTTGCAATAGGAATACTCGCATTTATTCCTGCGCTCGGACCTGCAATTATCTGGGTTCCTCTTGCAATAATTAAAATAATTTATGGACAATATTTCGCAGCTGCAGGAATAATTGGATTGGGCATAACTCTAAGCTTATTTATTGACAACCTTCTTCGCGCGAGAATACTAAGCAAGAAAACAGGAACACATCCTGCAATAATGCTGTTTGGAATAATTGGAGGAATAAAACTCTTTGGAATAATTGGACTAATAATAGGCCCGTTAATACTTACAATCTTAGTGACGATAATAGAAAACATGCCGAAGGCGAAGTGAGAATAAAAGAATTATAAAAAAGCAATATCCCAAAAATCACCATCTCTTTTCATCAACCCTATTCTGCCCACCTCTTTTATACACTCGCGCCTTGCGCTTTCTCTTCAAATCCTTTTTTGTTGTTCTCTTTCCTTCAAAGCCGTAGTCGTCTGACATTTTAATATTAAAGAAAAGATTGTTTTTAAAGTTATTTTAAAATTTTAAGGGTTTCCACAAGTTTTCGCATCTAAGTCACAAACACCGCCAAATTCTAAACCATTATTTGTCTTTTCACAAGTCTTTCCATTAATAATTATCTTAGTAAATTTATCCATATCGTCCTTATAATTTCTTATGCAAAGTTCTACATCAGAATTTACACAGCTTTTTTTAATTTCTGTCAATGCAGTTGTATCCACATCAGGATTTTCTGCTAATCCTGAAGCCAAATCACTAAACTCACAATTTACATAAATCTCATTGCTGTATCCAGGGACTTTTATTAAATCAAATCTGCAGAATGAAGTGGGATTATTTGTATTAACTGCAAGCTTGCATGCTTCCAATCTTACTTCAAGTGCTTTTCCAGGAGCTACATTAAATATATCCCCTAAAAATCCAAATCCTCCTGCAAGGAATATGATAATTATAACAACAGCAGCAATTCCGACAATCCAGACAAGAAGAGATGTCTCCTGCGCTTTTTTATTCATTTTCACCATCTTTTATTATTTATTAAGTGGGATTATATTTATAAATGTTTCTCAACCTATTTATAAATCCTATTTGCCCGCTTTAAGAAATTCAGTGCTGAATTTCTTTTTATAAAAATTCTCCACACTTGCAATTTCTTTATAATTATCTCCTATTCCACTATTTATTCCTCCCTTTGCGCTTATCTCAAGTTCAATCTCTGCTTTTTCAGGAGTTCCATCAACACCATTTATTATAACAATCTTCTCTGCGCTTATCTGCCCAATAATTTTTTCAAATTCTGGAAAAATAAGTATCCCGTCAGGATACCTATATTTATCAAGGGTTTCCTTCATTTTCTCAGCAATTAATTCTTCTTTATTATTCGCAGAAACATCAACAGAGTTCACGCCTCTTTCCAAAGCATCCTGAACATAAAATGTAATCAAATTTGTTCTTTCATATAAATCTGAAGTTAATTTAACAGAATAAATAATATTTTTCACGCTTTTCGCATTTTCTGCTGAAAAATAAAACAAAAAAGTCACAACCAGAAACAAAGCAAGAAATACCAAAAGTGTTGAAGGAATAGACATTGCTTTTTTATTCTGTTTTAACAACTCTCTGCTCATCCTGTAACAACCCTCCCCGCCCTTTCATAATCAAAAACAATCATTGCAAGAGTTCCTTTGTCTGTGACAACAAAAAAACGCGGAGCATTCAAATCAGTGCCTGAGGAGTAAGCATAGCCTGGCTGAAAATTAAATAAAAAAATATTTTCTCTGTTATTTGAAAGCCATTTTAATTCCAGATTCAAAACTTCTGAAATAGCCCACATTTCTTTATCCGAAGTTCTTATATAAAAATACGGTGTTCCTAATCCTTTGTCAGAAATAAATCCTGCATACGCCTTGCCTAAATTATCATAAAGTTTATACTTATCTCTATTATCCTGCAAATTAAAATAATCCTCCATATTTTCAGCAGATTTAAAACTCGGCGCATTATCTACCCACTCAAAAATCTCTTTTTTATGCTCCTGAAAAAAATTCATCATAACCAAGTCAGTTTCATAATCCCCAATTAAAATTTCCTCTGAAGCAGGATAAACTCTCACATCTTCAGCACTTGATTTTTTAGATGACAAAAATCCAACTCCTGCCAAAAAAATCATCATTATAAAAACTATTAATATGGTCACGCCTATCCATGTTAAAGTGTCTCCTACTTGTGCTCTCGTATTTTTAATCAAGCTTCTTATCATATCTGCCTCCCAGAAGATTTAGAAGAGGCAGTAATTTCAACATCAGCTCCGCCTTTTTCATCAGGTACTTTTATCTTTTTAATATCACACTGGGAGAAATATTTTGTCTTTATTTTTGCATGTGTTATTTCGCAATCCTTTTCATAGGCATTTGCACCATACTTTTTAACAAAATCTGTTCTTTCAGAATCAGAGTAATCTACATTTATCTTTACAAAATAACGTGAACTTCCTGTGAATAACTCAGAATTAATACTGCACTCATTAAGAAAATCTGTATTTTCATCTAAAACTTCGTTTGCATTCACAGATTTTTCAAAAATACATCTTGCAAGATTATTTGCCAAAATCTCTGATTCTGCAAGAGAGACATTTGCATAATTGAAAAAGAATAACAGTGTTCCTGCAACGAGCCCGCTGCCAATTATAATAATCACAAGTATCCACCACGCAGAAAGCAAATTTGCTCTTTTTCCATTAATCTTGACCATTCTCATTTTCTCCTCCGGCATTTCCAAGAATTATATTGACAAAAACTCGCTCATTTCCAGAATCCTCTTTTTTATCTTCATAAGAAATTCCGCCAATTTTATCTATGCTCACTTTATGAAAATATGGATAAGCATATCCTTTTTCTCCAGAAAGTTTTAAAATAACCTCTTTGTCAGAAATAACAATCATCTCCTCTTTTGGAATATTATTTTTTTTGGCAATTTCATATGCTTCTGTAACATCTAATTTCAGTGCAGAATTGTCTGCTGTGCTGTCAATAAGAAGCGCGATTTCTTTTGCATATCTCTGCTCAAAAGTAAATGCAGAAGATGATGTCTTATAAGCAAATGCTAAAAGCAAACCCACAAACACGATATTCAAAACTATAAAAATAACCTGTTCAATAACCAACTCTTCACCTTTTTTATTCATTTCACAACAAATTAAAATTTATAACTATCCTATACTTTCAATCGTGCCACAATACTCTAATATCTCTGGAGCATTATAATGCACGGTTCTAATAGCAGAGCACCCAGTTTTATCTTTATCTGCTGACTGAACATCCCCGCAATATCCTGCGCTGAATGCACGATTTTTATAAATTGAATATTCTTGATATCCTCCTGCAACCAAAATCGCTACCCATGCGAGAGGTTCGGTTATAATCGTCTTTCCAATATAAACAGTAGCCAAAGGAGAAATAACTGTTGAAATAGTAGCTCCCTTAAAAATAGTCTTTAAACCATTTAAAGGACCCTCAAAATAGCCAGGAGTATCACTAAGCTGAGCAAATAAAATTGCTGTTTCTTCGTATTCAGCTTCTTTATTATTATTCCATTTATCATCACTATCAATAATATTTCCTTCTGCATCAACAATTTGTACATCCTCTCCAATTCTTACAGGCGCTGCATTTTTATTTTTAGAAAGATACTCTACATAAGTCTCTTTTTTTCCAGGAAGAGTATGACTATCCATATATTTGACAAGGTCCATTTTAGAAAAATCCACCTGATTTAAACTATCTTTATCTATTGCAATCCTCGAGCAGATTACACATCCAGGCTCATTATTTCCAAGCCCTAATTGTGATTGAACATAATCAGGAAAAACATCAACTCTGCCCTCTCCCATTGCTGCCCAGCAACTTATAATTTCATTTGCATAAATTGCCTGTATCTGATTAATTCCTTCTGGACTATTTTTGACTACTGCAGTTGTAACGCTTTCGCTGTTAAGAAATTCTTCACATTTCTCGCTTTTCTTTCCAGTAATGCATATTTTTGCAGTTGTGCATTTAAGAGGAACATATCCCTGTGCCAGAGCAGGAAGCGTTGCCCTTCCAATAACAGAAGTATGGCACGCAGTTCTATTAATGTCAACTGCTTTATACAAAGACTGATAAAATAAAAATAAAATTCCAAAGCCAATAAGCAGAAGAACAATTCCTGCAACAAAAGACATTGAAATCTCGCCTCTTTTCTTGGTATTTTGCACCATTATAAAACAAATAAAATAGAGTTTTTATATTATACGTTCGTCAGTCCTTTATAAATCAGATAAACCCCTATCCCAAGAAAAATAAACAAAATTATCCAGAATAAAATTCTCACAACATTTTCCATTGGCAGATTTTCAGGCATTTTTATTCTCCATTATTAATTTATTCAATTTTTGCAGGTTTACCAGAAGGTTTAATTGTTATCTGATTATCTTTTGCAGATAAAACTACTGATGTTTTCATATCAACAAGATCAGCTATAACTAAATAATTCCTGTATCCATCCCTAAATTTATCATCTAATTGCGGATTTACAAAAATCTCTTTTCCTTCAGCACTGTCACAAATAGTATTTTCACCTTCACACCAAAGAAGATAATTTTTGCTGTTACTCCATTCACAAAAACAAATGCATCTCTTCCAGTTGCTTTGCTTGCAAATTGCCGGAACATCTTCTTCTCCATAAGGAATCTGCTCTATGTCTCCAGAAATATACTCATTGCCAACCCTTGTTGGAGGGTGAGTTTCAATATATCCTTTTGCAGGCCAGCTTGTCAATGCCCATCCCTTAGGATAAATAAGCACATATTCCTTGCTTTCACCATCTTTGATTGTATTTGAAAGTTCAATGAGATTATCAAGATGAACTTTTACCTGCTGTTTTTGGTTTGCAGACGCAAATAAAGAATACAAATCGACTGCAAGATAACCCAGCAGAACAAGGCACGCAAGTGCAATAATTATCTTCAGCGCCTCTGGCAGGAGAATTGCTTTTTTATCCCCTCTATCTTTTTTACTTATTTCACCATTACCAAATTTAAATTTTCCTTTTTTCATTTTATCACTATCAAATTTTATTTCCCTCATTTTCCAATTCCATCATGCAGAAGTTTAAAATCCTCAGGGCTTATGCGGAGATTTGATTTTACAAAGTCACGAGGAAATCCATATTTTTCACCTGGTTCAGGTTCAAAACCAAAATGATAGTCAATATCTCCAGAAAATGTTTTGTGAGGAGCATAACCCCCTTTAAGAAAGAAATTTTCATTAATAATCACTTTATATTCATCAATAAAAACATCATAATAACTTTTATAAAACCAAACAGAACCGTCAGGAAATATAAATGCAACAGGCACAAAACTCTTAGTAAATGGAAAATAATTGCTAACTGTGGCAGCATTAAAATCAAACCCAATCCCTTTCCTTGCAAATTGTTCAGCCATATAGTCTGGAATATCCGTATATCCTACAAAAAGATAGTTCTCAATTTTATACATTTTATAATTCCTAACCCAATTTAAATCCTCTTGAGATAATTCTCTAACCCCCCTAGAATGAACATCATAAGGCAAAACAATTTCATATCCTAAAAGATTTCCAGGTGAAAATAAATTCCACAAATTCCAAATAGTTCCCTTACTTGGAATTGATTTTGGATTAATTTCTTTCAAACTCAAAACCCGCGCATTTTCATCAACTTTGCTTGGAACATATTCCAAGGGCTTAATTTCATCTTTGCTCTTGCACAAAAAGAATAAAACATTATCAGATGAAACTGCTTTCAAAGAAACTTTTGCATTATTTAGAGTCCATAACTGATAAGCAAGCCCCTGTTGTTTAACTTCAGGATTTATAACCCCTGATAAAACGTGTTGAAATGCAATTTGGCTTTGAATAAAGGAATTTGCATCAAACATATTTTTATCTGCAATAAATCTTTTCTCTTTCTCTCCATCTTTATTTATTGAATCTTCAATTTTTCCAACAGTTATATCTGAAAACCCTTTATGCTTGCTGTAATATTTAACTGGATAAATTATTGTTTCTGTACTTTCATCATACTTTAATCCAAGGTAGTTATAACTATCACTCTGTAAATTCTGTTTGACTGCAACAAGATATTCTTTAGAATTACTTTTATCAACTTGCACAGCACCAATATTTACACAGTTGCTGTCAACCTGGCTTCCCTCTTCAACAACAATCTCGTTATTTCCTCCTGGAGTATAATCTGGAAAAATATTAATCAGGCTTTTAATTTCGCTTCTCACAAACAAAAAATAAAATGCAAGTGCCAAAGTTACTATAATAAGAATTACTGTAAGCAATTTGTCGCTTGATAACTCTCCTCTTTTTCCGGATTTACTTAGTTTCCTCATATTCCAAAAGTAAAAACATTTTTTATATATTCAACTATTCCATCAAGTCTTCCGATAATGCCCAGATAAATAATCACAACAACTGCAACAGTTGCAATTGCAAGCAAAGTCCACGCAAGAAAATCCATTTCAAAGCCCCGTTTATCCTCTCTTTCCACCATAATTCAATTAACAAAGAATAATTAATAAATGTATCTCTGAATTAAACTACGGCTTTCTGAAGAGTATAACGGCTCGCTCACCTTCGGTTCGCTCGCCCTGCGACCCCACGATTTTCGCTCGGCTCCGCCTCGCTCGTTTAATAGAGAGATAACGCGCGCCTGCGGGCGCGCGTTTTATTCTGCTAACCCCTAATCCGTTGATACATTGGTTTTTATAAAGTTTAAATGCATTAAATCAAAATCTAATTAAAAAAATAAAAAGGCAATTAAAAAGATGTAAAATGTGGGAAAATTATTGGATATTAACAAAATAAATATTGTGCTCGGCTTCGCCTCGCCTATTTTATTCTGCAAATCTGACTCCATTGATACATTTGTCCTTTGGATTGTTTTAATAATATTAAGAAAAAAGTGAGATGAAAAGATGTTAAATAAGGAAAAGTTATAGTGTGTTTAAAGAAAATAACAGAAAAAATCACCCAATCGCGCCCAAAGAAACAGTTGCAAGAATATAAAGAGTAATGACTGCTGCAAGAGTCACAACAAAATAAAGGAATAATCCCGTGTAAAGATTCTTTCCAATTCTGTTTGTTGTGCTTAACTTGTCCTCTCCTGAATCAATTGTAACAAGAACCTTTGTAAGAATAAAAATAATCTCGATAAGATAAATTCCTATTGCAATCTGCAGATAATAAGGCGGAACCATTTTAGTTATTTCAAAGAGATTTACAATATTTGAAATATTTCCAAATCCGGGAATCTCCTGTCCAGAAGCCATAGAATCTATTAGAAGAGTCAGTTTGTTTATTATAGAAGTAATCATACCAGCAAGTCCGACAACAATTCCTGCAAGAAGAGGCGCCAAAAATACCATATTGCTTTTCATATCACTTGTAACCTCTGCAAGCAAATCCTTCATCCTGTCTTCAACTTTATTTATATTTTTCAGATATTCTGAAATACTCATTAAACTCTGTGCTGCAATTTTCAGCCCTTTCTTGACTGATTCAACAAGAATTTTCATACTCGTAGCAATAAGCTGTGATGGAAAGAAGATTATTGCCCCATTGCGCGGATGAAAAATAGAGTTTTCAAGTGACATTCCTGACTGCTGAAGATTAAGATTCACCTTTCTAAAAAATTCTGCTGTTCTCTGTCCGCGTGTTGATTCTGCAACTCTTGCAAATGCAACTTCAGCAGGAAGCCCGTCGCCAATCCTGTTTCCAAGCTGAAAAAGCGAGTTTGTAAATTCTTTCTCAAGCTCCTGTGTATTTTTTCTTGCCTTTATCATCTCTTTTGTTTTAATAGAAAAAGAAATAGCAAAAAAAAGGCATACAGAAAGAGGAACAAACAAGCTTAGAATAAGCGCGCCAATTCCAAAAGGCCCTGCAATATTTTTTGCAGAATTAAGCTCTGCAAGTGTCATTATCGAGCTTCCAGAACTTAAATCAGCATTTTTATAATCAAACATAACTGCTCCTTCAAAATTCCCGCCTAAAACTCCAAGATTATAATCAGGAGCAAGATTAAATGTCTGCACAAACCAAGCCCATTGAAAAAACAATGGCATCAAGCCAATAATTAATAATGGAACTGCAAATAATGCTGCAATAAAATATGGTTTTTTGCTTTTATATTTAGGATAGTCAGGATTCATTTCTAAAATCTCGCTCTCTCCATGTCCTCCTGGACGCTTAAGCATAATGCTGTTAGTCATATAAAACACAAGAAAAGGAACAATAAGATTGAAAAGTATAAACACATGATAAACTTTTATAACTCCTCCTAAAAGTGTCGAAGCAAGAGGAAGAAGTGCAAGCGCAAGTGTCGGCAGAACAACTCCCAGCATATAAACATTTGTCAAAGGTCCGCGGACTTCTCGTGAAAAGGACTGCATCTTTTCATAAACCCCGTCAAGAATCACCTGCAGTGATTTTTCAAGTATCTGAATTCTTCTTAATTCAGACGACTCATACAAACTGCTCTCAATAAGATGAAATGCCTCGACAAATTCAATGCTGTATTTTTCCCATGTTTTAAGATAATTATCCAAACTCTCTTTTATTGTGCTGAATCTCCCAGTTTCCACATCCCAGAAAATCTTTTTCAAATCAAGCGAAAGAGGCGCTTTTAAATTCTGAGATGCAAAATGTATTGCTCTTTCCAAATTTGAAGTGTGCTTCATATAAACTACAATATAAAGTATGCACGGCACCATTTGCGAACCAGCTTTTAATCTCCACATATTCGCCATTCTTTCAGGAGAGGTATATACAAAATAAAAAACAAAAAGAGATGCAATAAACATAAGCGCTAAAAATAATCCATTTGCGCCAGAAAGTTCATCTGTATTCATATAAACAACAACATAAATTACAAGTCCGAGCATAAAAACCATTACTGCAGAAAAAAAAGAAAAAGTCGCAACATCAGAAGGAGTCAAGTCAAGATGCGCAGAATCAAGATTTTTCTTCATTCTCTCCTCGCTCTTTTTTCCCATTTTAAGTTTTAAAAGAGAAAACGTCTTTGCAAGCTTTTCATATCTTGAAAGCTGTGGCATCATATCCTGTTTGAAATGTATATACTCTTTGCTTATATCCCCGGATTTATACTCTTCATTAATCCCCTCTGAAAGCTTGCCCCCATACTTTTTTAAAATCTCATTAACATCCGCCATTATTCCCTCTTTCACTTATTCCTTATAGAAATAAGAAAAAAAGAATTAATAAAGGTATTGAAAAAAGAAAATAAAAAGAAAATAAAAAATAAATTGCTTAAGCAGATAAAGTCACTTCTATTTCTTCAGAAGTTAAATCTCTTTCTATTATTTTATTATCTGAAGTCAATTGATTTACCTTTGCCAAGATTTCTCCATTTTCAGCACCAGACTTCAATGAAGAGATTACTCCTGGAGATCCATTTGTACTTCTTACTTTACAACATACTCCAGATACATACCCTGGCTTAAAAACAGTATTTGAAGAAGAGTCATAACAAGTATACCCTCTTCCAAAGGTTGGTGCACCTTTAAATCCAGGCCACCAATAGTTCCATGTTTCAACCAACCTTGGAGTATCACAAGTGACAAATTCGGTTGAGACTAATACTTCTTCACCATATCTGCAAATTACCGCCCGAGATTCTGGGAGATACTCATTATCATAAGTATTATATTCCCACCTACAATCATTCATATCAGTATATTCAGGGTAAAGATAAAAAAACCTTATTTGAACAAAACTTCCTGCCCAATTGTAAAACTGTAAAATCTGCACGTCAATATTATCCCAAAATCTAACAGCAGATGTCCCATAACTTACCTTTTTTAGTTCTCCATCCACATTTAACCAGATAAACCCTACAGAAGTAGAATTTTCTCTCTGATAATCGGTAACTAAAAATGTATGACTACTCCCTTCTAAATTTAGAGTATATGTTTTCCCTAATTTTGCAATCTTATCAGCATAGGGAGAACTTCCCCAAATTACGTTTCCAGTCAATCCAAACCATCCGCTCAAGCTTCCTGCAATTAAAACAGCAACTAAAGTAACAGAAAGTCCAATCACTAAATTTCTATTCATTTTATCACCTCCTTTCAATCACTATTTTTTATTTTAGTTCAATCTTTCTTTTTCGTGTTAAAAACTTATTGAAAGATTAACAATCCAAGGGGGGGGGAGTTATAAATATTTCGGTTGTGATTTTTTATTTGAATAATGGAATTATCGGCTCGCCCTGCGGGCTCGCCCCACAATTTTGGTTCGCTTCGCTCACTTATTTATTTTGTAAATCCTAAACCCGTGAGCAGATTGGAATTTACATTATGTTTTAAATCAATAAATAAAAAGCACCAATGAACAAACTTAAAATAAGGCAAAATTATAGGATGTTAGAATAATTAATTTAGCTCGCTCATTTCTCCGCAATCTTCTTCGTAATCTCAATTATCCTTAAATAATCCTGCAAATTTGGATTTAAAACTGCCTTGTTTATATTTGAAATGGATTTATAATAATACTTTAATTCTGTATTCGTAAGCAGTTTATGATTGAATATTTTCTCCATTATTTTTATCTTTGCTGGAGAAAATAAAACAGACATGCATTTGTTTAAATCAAGATTAAGCCGCAGTTTAGACTGCTTTTCAATAATTTTTTGTTCATTTTCTTTTAATCTTGCTCGACTCTCTTTAAAAGAATCATAAAACTCTTTGAATTCCTGTTCTGAGAAGTTTACTTTTATTCTATTTTGTTTTATAATGCCTGAAAGAGTATTCTCAATTTTTTCTTTTTTGTAGATTTTATCACTGATAGCAATTGCCCTATTTAATTCTTTTTTCTTTTTGGGATTTAATTTCGAGGAAATCGTTTTGTAATCTATTCCTTTTCTTAAAAAAAGCGGCAGGCAGAGAGTTATTCTCGGATTGTCCTCCTTTAATATCTCAAAAACAATTTCTTCATTTGAATAATATTCTGGAAACTCCAAAAAAAAGCCTTCTTTTTCAAGTGCCTTAATCAATTTTGCGCTTGGCATATTCCCTTTCCAAATGTTTAAATTTATAATCAAAATCTGAAATAAGTGCAGTTTCGGCAAAAGAATAATATCTCTTTTTCAAAAAACCAAAATCTAACTTTTGGCTTTTTATTATTGCAATTATATCTTCAATATCTCTTTTCTCAGCCCTTGAAATTTTCGTGATAATCAAATCATACCAATTAAGAATATATAGCTTAATTTTTCCAATTTCTTTTACTTTTTCAGATAACTTTCTCCAATCATCAGGAAATCTTATGCCCATAATAAAACCATCATAAAAAATATCTATCCGAATATTGCCTAATTTCCAAATGTTACAAAGTTTATTAGAACTTTCTTCTTTTAAACCTGCTAAAGTAAATAGCTTTTTAATTTTCTCATATTTTTCAGCAGTCAAAAAATCTATATCCTTTGTAGATTCTTTAATTCTTTTTAAAACCATTGCAGTTCCTCCTATTGCAAACAATTCCAACGGCTCATTTAAATCTGCCAAAAGATTTAAAAGAATATCTAAATCTTCTAATCTCGTAAGAGGCTCATTTTTATATTTATTTTCATACATATTTATACACCTTATCATATAGAAGTATATGGATATTTAAATCTTTCGCTCGCTCACATTAATAACGACATTAGTGCGCTTCGCGCTTGTTTTATTCTGCAAATCTGTCGTCTATTTGTTCATTAGACTTTATGATTTTTAATGGGATATTAAATAAAAAAGAAGACTTCAATGAAAAGATGTAAAAATAAGGCAAAATTATGGGATGTTTAAAAATAAGATTTAAGAAAAATCCTGCGCAAGTTTCTCAACGTCCTTTTTCCATTTAGGAAAAACAATCTTGGAATCAGGAAATCCTAACTCTTTTGTAACTTCTTCAGAAATGTTATGAAATAAAGTATTTGCAAGAAGGGAAAAATTTGCCTCAAGTAGTTCTGGCCTGTTCAACCTATGTGCTAATTCAACCTGCTCCTGTTTAACCATCCCTCTTAAAATAATATTATCATAAACAGCATCCCAGTTTCCTGCCCATCCCTTAACTCCTGAAGCAATTGCTTTTATAACTTCAGAATTCCCGTTAATCAATTCATCACTCGGCTCTAATTCATCTTTCTCAACATTATAATTAACCAAATCAACAAATCCTTTTTCTTCAAGAGGATCTTTTGTCCAGTGCTTTCTTACCTCTGTTAATTGAACAACTCTCCTCGCAGAATGTAATCCATCAGGACTTTTAACAGGATTTGCAACAAGAACTAAATCAGTTGCTTTAAAACTTGTAATCGGAACTTGCAAATCATTTACAATTCTGTCAAAAACACCATAAGGAGAGTTTCCATGAACCGTTCCTGCAACAACATTTGCAAGTGCTCCTACTCTCATTGCCTCATATAATGCTTTTGCTTCATTGCTTCTTATCTCGCCGACAATTAAAGAGCTGTCTCCTAATCTCAAACTTGTTCTTATTCCCTCTTCTGCTGTAACTTCGTTGCTTGTTTCAGTCAGCGAAGAACGCACCTTCATACTTAAAATATCATAACCCATTTTTCTCAAATAATCTGCAGGAATTTCAAGAGTATCTTCTATAAGGATAATTCTATATTTTGGTTTTATTTCAAGCATTAAAGCTCCAAGAAGCGAAGTTTTTCCAGAGCTTCTTGTTCCTGCCACAAGAAGTGTCCTGCTCCCATCAATAAGAAAACTTAATAATCCAGCAGTAAATGGATTAAGCATTTTATTTTCAATAAACAAAGGAAGTGTCCAAGGATAATCTCTGTGTCTTCTTACAGCATATGCAAGTCCGTGAGGAGATAAAGGCCTCTGCACAATTGAAACTCTTGCTCTCGCGCCTTCAATCAATAAATCAGTATCGAGAACAGGATTTGCCTCATCAAGCGGCCTTCCTGAAATCATTCTGAATTTCGCGGCCCACGATTCTCCATCTTCCTGGCTAAGAATAATATTCGTAGAACACTCATCATATTTTCCATGCCTTACAAAAATTGTATTCATGCTTATCGGAGCATTAAGAACAATATCCTGCAAATTACTGTCCTGCAAAAGAACCTCTAACAAGCCAAAGCCAATTGTATGTCTTACAAGAATCATCGCGAGTTTGCCAAGCTCTTCATAAGAAAAAGTTATATGTTTTTCTTCTGCAAGCTCCCTCAATAAATCGCGCGCAACATTAAAAAAAACCTGCCTTGTTCTTTCAGTATCTGTAAACTCTTCTGCCTTTGGCTGGTGCTCTATAAGAACATTTCTCGCAAGATTAAGAAGCATCTGAAAATCCTCATTAAGAAAATATTCAGGAGGCATTAAATGATAAATATATTTTAATTCATTTTCTTTTTTTAAGATAGTTACTGTGCTTTTATCATCTCCACTTCCAATAGCATATTGCGATATTATTTTCGCATTTTCCGGAAGCTCAGAAGCAAGCCTTGCAAAAGCATAATTAGGGATTATATTTGGAGAAAAAAGTTTTTCGTATATTTCCCTGCTTTCAAAAGCATAATCCTCTGCATATTTTTCTATTTTTAAAATAAGTTTTGTTTTTAAGAGTAATGAAACAATTTTTTCAAGAAGCCCAATGTAAAGAATATCGTGCCCACTCTTTGATTTTTCTTCAATTAAGGCATTTTTAATCTTTCTGTATGCTAAAAATGGGTTCTGTCTTAAAATAGTCATAAAATAATTCATAAAAGCATATCTTGATGATAACTCCCTTGGATTACTTGACAACATTTCTGGAGAAAGCACTCTTTCCTGCTTTAAAAGAAAAGTATATAATTGTGCAATTTCAACAAGCATTTCAACCTGCTCTGAATTATAGCTGTAATTTCTCTGCTGGACTAATACTAATCTCGAAGCATTAGGAGATTCAATAAATAAATCAATTGCTCTTGTCATAACTTCAGGAGATTTTGCGATGCTTGGAATATCAGGCGCTCCAAGATAGTTTACATAAATAACATTCTCTCCTGACTCTCTCTGAACTTCATATGAATAAAGCACAGCCCCTTTTTTAAATAACATAACCATAAAACCAAAAGACGATTAAAATAGTTTTCTGTGATGCTAAATATGATTAAAGTAGCTTATTCTCTAACATCTAATAACTTTCTCTTATTTAATATCTGTTTAATCACAAAACCATTTGAGGATACTCTACACTAAAGTGTGAAGTTTGTGTTTGGGTTTTGGGAGAACCGGGAAAAATCTATACACTTTAACTCCAATCTAAAGATTGGAGATTTTTCACGAGTATTAAAAATTTATTATTTTATTATTAATACAAATTAAATTCCTGAAAACCAATGTATCAATAGATTAACAAATTTGAAAAATAAAAAGGCGAGCGAAGCGAGCAAAACATCCCTTAAAACGCTCAATTTATCTGCACGTGCAAACAAATTTAAACCCTCCCTTCGTTATTTAATAATAAAATAAAGATGGTGCAGGAATTTCAAACTCAGCAGCAAATTTCCTATGAAGTTGCAATAAAGCTTCGTGATTTAGAGCAGGGGCAGAAACTGATGAAAGACCGAGTTCTTCTAATTGGAAAAAATCTCATAGAATTTGAAGAAAAAAGCAGTGCAGAGATAACAGAAATAAAAAAAGAAGTCCAGGAAATGAAAACAGATGTAAAAAGAATAAAAAGTATAATTGAGTCGCTTTCAGAAGAAGTTTCAAAAAGTGCAAGAAAAGAAGAGTTAGCAATACTCTCGCGCCAGTATAAAATGTTTGAGCCGTTAAATTATGCAAGAATAGAAGATGTTGAAGAAATTATTGACGAAAAATTAGGAAAAGGAAAAAAACATTCACAAAAAGAAGAATTAGAAAATTCAGATTCAAAACACGCTTTTTGGGCAGGAAAAGTATAATGGCAACACTAGATATAATAAAAATAATGAAACAGCAGGGATACTCAAACAGTGATGTAATACGCTCACTTCAAGAAAAAGGAATATCTCCGAGAGATATAAATGAAGCAATGGCGCAGTCAAGCATAAAACAGGCAGTAGGAGATAATAGTAAGGAATATGAAGAAGATTCAATGATTACTGAAGGTATGGAAACATCAATAATGACTCCAAAACAACAATCAAATTTTCAGCAAACAGAATTTGAGCAACAAGGACAACAAGAGCAATATGGCCAACAAACAATACCTCAAGAGCAATATCCTCCTCAGCAAGAACAATACGAACAATATACTGCTCAACCACAGCAACAAGCATATCCTCCTCAACAAATGCCTCAGCAGCAAGAGCCGCAATACTGGAATCAACAACCAGAACAATATGCCCCGCAGACAATTCCTCAAACAGCAGAGTATGGTCAATATGAACAAAATAATGGGCAATATGGAACAGAGTACGGAGCAGGATATTCTCAAGCAAGCACAGAAACAATAAGTGAAGTTGCAAATCAGCTGATTGAAGAAAAAACATCCAAGATGTCAAAATCCGTAAAAGATGTTTCAGAATTTAAAATTATGGCATCTGCGCAACTTGAAAAACTAAATTCGCGCCTTGAAAAAATAGAATCAATAATAGATTCTTTGCAGGCATCACTAATAAGAAAAGCATCTGAGCAAGAACAGAACATAGGGGACATAAAAACAGAAATGAGGCAGATGCAGGATGGATTTAGAAAAGTTATTAATCCATTGATAGATGGTGCGAGAGAAGTGCAAACAAAAAGCACGAGAAGAAAATAAGATTAACAAAATACTTCTATTTATCCATTTCTTTTAAAATACCTTCAATTAGCTCCTTAGTTGCTTGTACAACTTCATTATTATATGAAAATGGCCCAAATATCCCTTTAAAGCTATCATCAAATTGAGAGTTATTTAGAAGAGATGTTTGATTTTTCATAGATTGTTTAAGTTTGCTGAGATCCCCTTTTAACAAATGAGCTTTAAGTTTTTCTTTGTTGCAGGGCATCAATGCAACAATATCCCGAATGTCGGATAATCTTCCGCTATGAAATTTCATTGCAATAAGCAGCTCTTTTTCTGGAGTTAAAAATTCGGATTCATTTAACTTTCTTTTTATAGAATTTCTTCTGATATGATCAAATCCCCAACTTGCATCTGTTGTTCGCGAAACTAGCCCATTAACTAACAAATCAATATCAACAGGCAAATTTTTCATCTTTTTTGTAAATCTTTTAAAATTCTCTCCATAAAGCAGGGCAATTTTCTTTTCATAATGCAAAGCAAAACCCTCTTTTTCTAATATTTTTTCAAATTGAAGAAAATTATCCTCGCGAATTACGATATCCAAATCTATTGAGAATCTTTTTTTATACGTTGAAACCGCATATCCTCCGACAACAATAAACTCTAATTCTTTATCCAAAAATAAATTAAGCAATTTTATAATCTCCTGTTCTCTTTCAAGCAAACCTGCTCTTGAATCCATTTTAAACATTTGTTAAAACCTCCGAATATCTGACATTTAATTTCAAATTATATAAAATATCCAAATGTTCCAAAATATTTTCCAAATGCAATTCTTTTCCCCATTTTACTAATTCTCTTAAAGGCATAACAGGCAAGCCTTCTCTTCTTTCTGTCTTAAAACTTTGTTTTTGGATAATCCAAATCAAAGGCCTTTTGTTGTTAATCTCTCCTCTAGTATATGCAATTCCATTTTCCCTTAAAGCATTCTTTAAACTATCAGCATCTTTCTTTTCAACTTCCAAGAAATAAATTCTATCATAAAAGTCTCCTGTTATAAAACTTCCCTGAGTCCAGATAACTGCGGCTGTTCCCTTTACAAACCTTATTTTCAATTTTAAAGTTTTAACCAACTCCCAAAAATTATTGTCTTTTTCAATAACAGAAACAGCCCCATCCAACTCTTTAAACTTTTTATATATTAAATTCTCATTAATCTTAATAACATCCCTATTTCCATTTCTTATTAAACCAATTACTCCGTATTTTTCTAATTCCAAAATCCATCTGTACACTGCTGAATAAGCAAATCCCAATTTAGAGGCCAAGCTGTGAATGCTCTCTCCATCTTCAGCATTTTTTATTATGCTCAAGGTTATCTCGTTTATTATTCCCATTATCTTTTAAAAGATAATGGGTTTAAAAGGGTTTCTATTCTTATTTCAGCGGATTTTCTTCAAAGGTAAATGGACTTAAGCAAAAACTATTTCTTCCCTTTCGTTATAATCCACGAAGCCAAGGCGCCGATTATAAGCAGAAGCGCAGCCCCCAAGAATCTGGAAGAATAAACAAAATGCTTCAGAGATAAAAGAGTGTCTTCTCCTCCGCTGTCAGATGCTCCAGGAAGATAAGGCGCGAGTATTGGATGAAAAACATTAATTGCAGATATTAAAAATATAATTCCAAGAACCACAATAAAAAACCATGAAAATCCCGGCTTCATCATCTTGTCAATTTCTTTCTGTGAAAAGCCGATTATCATCATAACAAATAAAAGGGAAATAATTAATATCACAAACCAGGGGGTGATTGTTGTAACATAATCAACTCCTGGAGAAAAAGTCACGAAAATCGTTGCAAAAATAAATGATAAAAACAAATTAACAAAATTTGACTCTCCTAATAATTTTGTCTTTGCCAAAATTGCATACATTACAATAAATACAAAAAAGAAGCCGACTATCGGCATAAAATATGCAAGCCACGAAATATCAACTGCTGCTGCCATCTCTGTTTATAATCCTCAATGTCCTCCGGAAATCGGTTTAAAAAGCCAGTTAGGAGTCCCTTTCTCTCTTACTTTTCCTGAATTTATTATCACCATTACAAAAACTAATAAAATAATTCCCGCAATTATAGCAGACATATTATTATACCACCAGCCTCCACTCCACCAAGAATAATCTTCAAAAGAGCTCAACAAAATTACTATAAATGAAACTCCTCCGATTCCAAAGAATATAACTGCCGCGCCTTCGTGCTTTGAAAAATCAACAAAAAGCCCGACAAGGATAATTGCAACAAGAAGTATTGAAATTGCAATTCCTAATTTAGGAAATATCACCTGAAAAAATATTGGCACTTTATTATACTGCAAAGCCATTAGTGCAACAGCAAGAGCAATTATTGCATTAACTCCTCTTGCCCTATCGTCATCTCCGCCCATTAATTTTACTTTCTGCAAAACAGCAAATACAAGCGCAAATATTAAAAGAAAAGGAAGTGCATAATAAAATATCCCTAATTGCTCCCACTGCTGAAGAATTGTTCCTATTGATTGCCCCATTTTAATAACCCCAATAAAAAACCAGCATTATTTAAATACCTTTCTAAAAGGTATTTAAAAGGCATTTCTTAAATTCTTAATCCACTTGTTTATTAGAAGTTATATTTTTAATGAAATATTAAATAAAAAAAATTTAATGAAAAGAGGTAAAATGTGGAAAAAAGTATGGAGGGTGTTAGCAAAATAAGTAATATGCTCGCCCATTCGGGCTCGCCTTAATTTGGTTCGCTCTGCTCACTCATATTTATTTTTCTTCAAATCTGCTAATCCGCCATACATTCATACAAAGGCAATCTATTTCTTTTATAAATTTGAATAAGATTCATTTATATTAAAAATAAAAAACGCCCATGAACAAACTTAAAATAAGGCAAGATTATTGGATGATCGCAAAAGAAGATTATTCGTCCTTCTTTTTTCCGCCAGAACTTTTAAACGGCATTACCACAATAATCAAAGCACCCGCAATAATCGCAATAAGAAGAACATTTGAAAATAAATTCGTTGGATTGCCATTAATAAACAAGGCATTATGAACTTTATCCCATTGTCCTGTTGCAACAAGAACAGCAATTATCAATGCAATTCCTGCAATAATCACAATTCCAACCTGAACGCGTTTAGGCAGAGAAAATTCTTTTTCAGAAGTGCTTCCAACAAAACCATAAAGAATCATGAATACTAAAAGTATAACAACTGAAACTGCAAGAAAAGGCATTAAGGAAGTAATAATGTTTGTTGCCCATGAAAAAGCAACAGTGATTAATGCAATTGAAAAAGCTACAAGCGCATCAATCTGTTTCTTCTCATCTCCTAAAATTTTTGATTTCTGAAGAATTGCAAAAACCAATGTAAAAATAAGCAAAAAAGGATAAATTATCTGAACTGCAAAAGCGTGCATTAGAATTGTTTCAAAAGCCATTTTCCCCTTTTTGTTTATATTATATAAATTTCAACCTAATTAAACTCTTCTGTTGAAATTTCAGGCAGTTCGCTTTGTGAAGGCAGAGCCATTTGGCTTACTACAAAAACATCTCCAACAGAACGAACAAAATTATGGGGGATTATTACTCCTCTCGCGCCATTAAATGTCCTGCTGACACTTCCTGCAACTCTTATTCTCCAGCTGTCCACCCGATTATTCACTAAATTAACCTCTTCTATCTCTCCAAAGAAATTGCCGGAATCAGTATACACCTTCTTGTTCAGCACCTCGCTGAGCTTTTTTATGTTTAACATACCCATTTCAAAAAGATTTGATTTATATACTTTTCTATACCGGAAAAATATGTAAAAAACAGCAGAATAAAAACCTTCCCGGAAAAAATACCTAAATTTTTGGCAATAACAAGGTTTATAAAAAATCTCTTCCAAGTAGTATAATGATTAAACTAAAAGAAGGAGGGCATATTTTCTTGGCAATAATTGTTCTTTTATTTACATTTAATTATCTCCAGTTTATCTCGCGAACTCCAGACTATGCCTCAATTTTTCTTAGTCTTATAGGCATTGTACTTGTTGCTTTCACAAGTATTGTTGCAAAAAAAATAACTGCCTATTATTATGAAATTACAATAGAGCATAAATCCTGGAATTTCCAAAGGTTTGGACTTAGAAGAGATGCATATCTCAAAACGCCTATTCCTATCGGAATAATTCTCGCATTTATAATTCCAATAATCTCTTTTGGAAAATTAATCTGGATGGCAGTTCTGGAATTTGACGCAGAAGGAACAAGTGCAAGAGCAAGCAAAAGGCATGGATTATTCAGCTTTACAGAAATAACTGACATTCATCTCGGGCTTATTGCTGCATCAGGAGTAATTGCCTGTTTGGCGCTCTCGATTCTGGCATATCTTGTAAACTTTCCAGAGATTGCAAGAGTAGGTATTTACTACGCGGCATTTTCCTTGATTCCATTCAGCAACCTCGACGGAACAAAAATATTTTTTGCATCAAAAAGAGCTCTTTTATGGATAATCTTAGCATCAATAACCGCAATATTCCTTTCATATTCTTTTTTACTGATTTAATTTTCTAATCCTTAAAATGATGCCAGAAGAGAAATTTTTAAAAGATATAAATCCAAGAGAATATCAAAAAAAGATATTTGAAAAATGCAAAGAAAAAAACTGTTTAGTAGTCCTGCCTACAGGCATAGGAAAAACTCTTGTTGCATTGCTTCTCACAATACATAGGATGCAGAAATTTCCAGAGGAGAAAATTCTTTTTCTTGCTCCAACACGCCCGCTCGCAGAACAGCATATTGCTTATTTTAAAAAATATCTTCCAGAGCTGTTTGCTCAAATGGAGCTTTTTACAGGAAAAGTTGATGCAGAAAAAAGAAAAAAAATATGGCAGAGAACAGACATTATATTTTCAACTCCGCAGTGCATTGATGGCGGAACATTAATATTCACTGGAGAAGGTCCGATAAAAATTTCAGATTTCTTCAAACAATTTAATTTCGAAGAAAAGAACTATCTAAATGGAAAAATAGAAGTCGCTGAGATAAATGAAAAAATTCTGGGTTACAATGGGCAAAAAATTGATTTCTTAAAGGCAACAAAAGCATGGAAAAGGACAACCGAAGAAGTAATTAATATAAAAACCGAAATAGGAAATACCCTCTTGTGTACAAAAGACCACCCTCTTTTAACAATAAGCCCATGTGGAGAATTAATTTGGAAGGAAGCGTCAAGCCTAAATAAAGGAGATTACATTGCATCTTCAAAGAAGATAGATATAGAAGAAAAAAATCTCGACATTTTAAATCTCCTCTCTTCGAGTGAATGTTTAAAAATAGCAGATACTGCTCTTACAAAAGACTTAATAAAGAAGTTAAAAGAGAAGAAAATTAAAACCTCGCCTTATTCAAGATATTTTTATAACTTCATGCCCATAAAACTTTTCCTAGAACTATCAAAAAAAATAGATTTTGATTATAGCTTATTGACACTTACAGATAGCTGCGGAAAAAGTTCTCCAATAAAGCTCCCTAAAAAGTTAGACAATAAATTAGCATATATCTTAGGTGCGATGTTTGGTGATGGACATATTGGAGATAGGATAGGTCATGGGTCTGAAGTGGTCCTCTCAGAATTAGAAAGAGAATCAATCTCTCAAGAATTTAAAGAGGCAGTTAAAGAAGTTTTTGGAATTGAAATGAAGAAAGATAAAACTAAAGGGCTTATTGCTTATAACTCTGCTCTCGCACATTTCTTCTCGCATCTTGGAATCCCAAAAGGAAAAAAAGCAAGAAGAATTGAAATTCCAAAATTTTTATTTTTCGCAGATAAAGATTCTATAAATGGATTTATCAAAGGAATATTTGACACAGATGGCCATGCATCAAAATACGGAGTATCAATATCCAGTGTAAGCGAAAAATTTGTGCAGGGACTAAAGTGGCTATTTTTAAGAATAGGCATTCTTGGCAATATTGAAAAAACAAAATCTCATGGAACGATAAATGGAAGACATTTAAAAGAATCTGAAATTTTTACATTCAAATTCACAGGAAGGCTGAATTTAAAAAAATTTCTTGAGTCCTCTCCAAACAAAGAAAAATGTAAAAAACTAATAGAAACCTTAAACAATACAAAAAGACCAGAAACACGCTCAAAAGAAATACTGCCTATTCCAGAATTAATGAAAAAAATTCATAAGTCTAATATGAGCAAAGCAGAATATTATAAATTTAGTTGCCTGTCCTTGGATAATTTAAAAAAGCTATCCTCTTGTTTAGAGGGAGAAAGTGCCAATAAATTGAAAGAACTTCTCAACCTTCCAATAAGGTGGGTGAAGATTAAAGAAAAAAGAGGGTGTCGAGAAAAAAGAGAAGTGTATGATTTAAGCGTTGATAAACACCATAATTTTATAGCAAATTATTTAGTAAACCATAATTGCATTGCCAATGATTTAAAGAAAAAACTATATGATTTAGAAGGAGTTTCTCTGCTTATAGAAGACGAAGCGCATAAATGCGTGAAAAATTACAGCTACACTTATGTTGCGAAAAAGTATATCGAGCAGGCGAAAAATGCGAGGATTTTGGGACTTACTGCCTCGCCTGGCGCAGACAAAAAGTCAATAAAACTCATTTGTGAAAATCTGAATATTGAAGAAGTTGAAATAAGAACACGAGAAAGCGAAGACTTGAAAGAATATTTGCAGGAACTTGACATAAACACAATAAAAGTGGAATTTCCGCAAAAATTCAAAGAAATTAAAGTTCATTTGAAAAACATTTATGATAAAAACATAAATTCGCTTAAAGAAAAAAATATCCTTAATGGGCCCGCAAACAAAATCGCTTTGTTAGACTGCCAGAAAAGAATAATGGCTATGATTTCAAGAGGAAGTAAAAATTTTAATTTGTTCTATGGAGCGTCATTATGCGCACAGGCAATAAAAATCGGACATGCAATTGAACTTCTTGAAACCCAAACACTTTATGGATTAAATAATTATATTGAATCTCTGAATGAACAGGCAAGGCAGAATAAAAGCAGAGCTGTAAAAAAGCTTGTCAGCAATCCTGATTTTACAATTGCATATGAAAAAATAAAGCAGATGATAAATGAAAATTTAGAGCATCCGAAACTTCTTCAGCTAAAAGCAATTATAGAATCAAAAATAAGCTCAATCAAAAACCCGAAAATAATTGTTTTTTCGCAGTATCGTGACAGCGTGACAAAAATATGCAAGGAAATTAATTCGATTGAAAATGCAAGTGCAAAAGTTTTTGTAGGGCAGGCAAAAAAAGGAGATACAGGACTAAGCCAAAAAGAGCAAAGAGAAATAATCTCTGACTTTTCCGACGGAAAATTCAATGTCTTAGTCAGCACCCAGATAGGAGAAGAGGGGCTTGATATACCTGAAGTTGATACAGTTATTTTTTACGAGCCAGTTCCAAGCGCAATAAGAAAAATTCAGAGAGCAGGAAGAACAGCAAGATTAATGCCAGGAGAGTTGATAATGCTTATAACAAAAGACACAAGAGACGAAGCATATTACTGGGCCGCTTATCACAAGGAAAAAAGAATGCACAACGCCATAAGCTCAATAAAACAGGAAATGCAGGACGGAACATTTAATGCAAAAGCGCAGGATGAAGAAATAGAAAGTGAAGGAAAAAGCGCAGACGAAAATAAAAAAGATGAAGAAGAAATACAAAAAAAATTAATATAAAAAAAAGAGAAAAAGACGCACAGCAGAAGCTGATTGAATAAAAAAGAAAAGAAGAAAAATAAAAATTAAAGATTAATTAATCTCCACAGCAGTTGCACATTAATTCTAAAAAAGGATACCCACCCAGAACATCAGAAGATGAAGCCTGTGCCTGACAAAGAACCCTAGTAGTTATTACTCTAAAATCTTCTGAATCTTCATCTGTCCCATTAAATAGATAACCATATGCTTCAGTACATACTTGACCAGATTCTCGGCATTTTTGATCGCAAGAAATGTGAGCCGTTTGATTTCTAAAAAAAGAATCGTCTACGAATCTTAAATCGCACTCATTCAACATTTTCAAAACACCAACATAATTCTCTTGTGCATTAGCACACTTGCTGAAATCCATAATCTGATGTCCTATTGTTTGCGAAAAATCAAATTTAACAGCCCTTTCAATTGGAAGGGTTGAGGAAGTAAATGCATAGTAAACCTCATATTGTTTTCCCATTATATAGATACTTGCAATTCCATCTCCAGTAGAGTCAGTAACCTCAAAAGTATTTGCTGTGTCAAACACATCAGTAAGCACTAAATGGAATTCTGTAGAAGAGTTTGAAAGTGTAGTTATTTTATATATCCCTGCGTCAGTTCCATTAGTATCTCCAGGAGCAATAAAGTAATTCCCGTAATATACCGGGCTCATTTCTTCTATCACAACAATCCTTCCTTTATCAGTAAGCTCCTGAGTTTTATCAATGATTACTTCATCTATACGATTACATCCATCAATTTTCGTATAAGGTGCATTCGGATCATTTGTTGCATCTTTAAAGGTTAAATTAACAAACCATTTCTTCGCCCAAGTATCATGAACTTTTACAAGATTTGCCTTTATTATTATCTTTTGGAATCCAAAATAAGCATAACTCAAATTATTAGTATCATTCCCTGCAAAAGATAATCTTTTCATAAAGGATTCCTGAGCAAAAGGATCATTAATAGACAAGTCAATACTATATGGAATCTTAACACTATTCATCCCAAATCTATAATCATACCTATCTCCCCCCATAATAAAGGAATATGTCTGATTCTCTCTCGGAGTCACATTTATATCATTACCAGAAGGCGGGCTTTGCAGTATTCCTGAATTAGTTAAAACATCTAAATTCGCAGAAACCCAAGCAATTGCAAACGCAACTGCAACAACAGCAATCACTCCAACCCATTCTTTGCTTTTCATTTTATCACCTCCTTTCACTCAATTTTAAAATTCCTGCTTTATCGTTATGAAAGCAAGATTAACAATTTAAGGGGGGGAGTTATAAATATTTCGGTTGTGATTTTTTATTTGAATAATGGAATTATCGGCTCGCCCATTCGGGCTCGCCTTAATTTGGTTCGCTCCGCTCACTTATCTAATTCTGCAAATCTGTCGTCCATTTGTTCATTAGACTTTATGATTTTTAATGAGATATTAAATAAAAAAGAAAACTTTAATGAAAAGATGTAAAATAAGGAAAAGTTATGGGGATGTTTAAAAAATAAAAAGTGCAGTTAAAGATAAAAAGGCATAACCCTTCTTAAAAAAATGTTCGAGAATATATTTGAAAAATCTGAGAAAAGAAAACTAGAAGAACAGGATTTGGATAAACCGGAAATTCTAATTGATGATAGGGAAAAAAACGCGCTTGTTGCAAGCGAGCTCGTGCGCTTAGGATGTCAAATAAACTTTGTGCATCTTGAAGTAGGGGATTATATTGTAAAAGAAGTAATAATCGAAAGAAAAACAATCGGTGATTTTCTCTCTTCAATGATAAACAAAAGAATGGAATCCCAGTTAGATACTCTTATGCAATATGAAAACAAAGAAAAGCTTCTGATAATTGAAGGCACAGATGAAAAAGATTTATACTCTTCTGGAATAAATGAAAATGCAGTAAGGGGCTTTATTCTCTCAATTCTGCTAAAAAGAAAAATTCCGATTATTTTCACAAAAGATTATGAAGATACAGCAGAATTCATAAAGGTTTTATACAATAAAAAAGAAAATTCTTCTGAAAAAAGCGCAAACCTAAAAAGAAAATCAAGAAATCCAAAAGAGCAAACTCAATATATCATAGAAAGTTTTCCAGGCATAGGCCCGAAAAATGCAAAAAAGCTTCTCGAGCATTTCGGCTCAATAAAGAATATAATAAATGCCTCAAAAGAAGAACTGGAAAAAGTTATAGGGAAAAAAGCGTTTATCTTTGGACTCTCTGGATATCTGTATGATTCATCAACGGAACGCCATTCTTAATAAAATAACCAACATCAACCCCCATTACACCGGGATTTTTTGGTTCCTTAGGATTAAACCATTTAATAAGGTAATCAAATGGACGGACTTCAGAGCATAAAACAACATATTCTGATTCTCTTCCAGCAAGTTGTTTTCTCATTTCAGATTCAAACTGCTGACGGATTTCAGCAGAACCCCCATAAAAAACAAATCCCCTGCAATCATATCCTTCGTGATTTAAACTCCTTAAAAGGTTTGCATTATCACAACAAAACATTAAAATAATTAAAAATAGTAGGAGTATAAAAAATAATATGCAGTAGAAAATATTTATTAAATTCCAATAAACTTATAAATCAAGAAATTCTTTATTAATTATATTTTTCAATCTGTAGTTTTAAACACACCAAAATCTGAATAAACTGCGCCTTTTTTATTGAGTTCAGATTTTTTAAAACAGAAACTATCTGCCTCAAACTCTGATTTTTCAAATTTTATCTCTTTTAACTTATCCAAAAAAACTCTTCTGTTTTCAACATACTTCGGCCTTATTACTGTAATATGGGGCATAAATCTTTCTTCTCTAGGAAACATAGGAGATAACACATCATCTATCTGTTTCTGCAATTCCAAAATTCCTTCTCCTTTGAGTTCGATCCAAACAATTCTAATCTCCTGTTCTGAAAAAACTCCCAAAAGCCCTAATTTACTCTTAAACTTTTTGAATTTAACATTTTTCAAAAGATTTGCCGCTCTTTCAGCTTCTTTTTCATCAATCTCTCCCAAAAATTTTAAAGTAAGATGCAAATTTTCCTCTTCAGTGTATTTTCCTTTTAAAATCCCAAGTTTCTCAATATATTTCTGTATTTTTACAATTTCTTTTTTTATATTTTCGGGAAGTTCGAGGGATATAAACGCCCTCAATTTAAAACCTCAATTGCGATTTTTGCTCCAAATTTAACCGTTGCTTCTTTTATATCTTTCTTAGGATTAATCTCAGTAATATCAACAACTCTCAGATTTTTAAGCATACTAATCCTTTGCACAAAATAAACGAGCTGTCTTGAAGTAAGTCCTGCGCTTTCGGGATGAGCCGTGCCTGGAACAAAAACAGCATCAGCAGCATCAATATCAATTGAAAGATAAATATTATTCTCTCTCGCAAGCTCCATAATAATATCGCATAATTCTTCAAAATCGTTCATATCTTTCATTGCATAAATTCTGGCTCCTGCACTTTTTAAAAAAGCTATTTCTTCAGAATCTCCGGTTCTAAATCCTGCTAAGATAATTTTCTCTGCATTAAACCCTTTTTCAATTAAGGCTCTAAGCCACTGCCTGCTGTTCGGAATGCCCGAATACTCTTCGCAATCAGCATGGGCGTCAAAAATAATTAAAAATGGCTCTTTATCCTCTCTATTCTGCTTGTTTTCATTATCACAAACCTCTTTAAATGCAAGAGCAGTTGAAAAAGTCAGTGAGTGGTCTCCTCCGAGAAAAACCACTTTTTTATTTGTTTCTATCAGCTCAATAGAATTTTCATAAATAAGCGCATGCGCCTGTTTAAGTTTTGAATTATCTAAGTGGATTTCTTCAATATTTAAATCAAATTTGGAAAAATTTTTGCCAGTCTCATTTGAATAATTTGCAGGTATCTGGGAAATAACTGCATTTCCCGCCTCTCTGCATCCAGCAGATTCTTTACTGCTTTCAATAGGAATTTTAACCAACATCATCTTAAATTCAAATTAAAAGAATTTATAAACTTCTGTTTATTAACCTATTTATGAAAAGCGAAACAGGTGCTTCGCTGACAAAAATCGCTGCAATTATTAATTTTGTAATTGCAGGAATAGTTCTCTTTGTAGCCCTGGTAATTTCATTATTTATTAATTATATAAGAAAACTTCCGAATGCAGAAGTTTCTCATCCCTTTCTTCCAATAGCCATATTTATCTTGGGCATATTAATTTCTCTAGTAATCATTCTTATCGGATGTATTCTGCTGATTTCATCAAGAAAAATGCTTAATGCCAAAACTGCCAGAAACGGCGCAATCTGGGCAATAATCATAGGAGTAATTGGAATCGGAAATATTATAGGAATCCTTGCATTAATTGGTGGAATAATCGGATTGACTGATGCGAATAAATGAATATTTAATATCCTTCAATTTTTAATCCGTTTATTTTCTCAAAATGAATTATATTTCTTGTGTCGTTTTTGATATTCTCTTATTCTTTCTGTTTTTAAAAAAAGTATATTCTCTCCTAATTTTCTGCCTGCATCTTTAGACAAAATTCCAAAAAAATCTTCTAATCTCGTTTTTCGGGTAATCTTTACTATAATTTCTGAAAAACGTTCCTTGTTCTTTTTAAGACGAGCAGGCCTGCTATATGCCTCTTTAGTTATAGAGATATTCTTAATTGCCATAGAAGCACATATACAAGAACAAGTTTAAACCTTTTGGTTCATTAAAAATAGGACAAATTTACTTGTGCTTATCAGGCACAAGCGCAAAAAAACTATATTTTTTAATTTTTGCAAGTTTTTTAACTTCACTTAGTTTCACTTTCTTTATATTGTCAATGAACTTCTCAGCATTAAGCGCATTCCCTTTTATCTCTTCCATAAGCAAATTTGCAAGAACATTAAAAGAATCTTCCTGATAAATCAGATAATTCCCGATAATTTGCTCCTTAACTTCTGACAGCTCTTTTTCTGAAAGCTTTTCAGAGACTTTCTTAAACTCTTCAACTATCAGCCTTTCAATTTTTTGAACATTTTCTGGAGGAGTTCCAACAGCAATAAGACTATAAGCATACTCTCCCTCTGAATCTGTCTCTCCTCTTATAGAATATGCAAGATTTCTTTTCTCGCGTATTTCTGAAAAAAGCCTTGAAGACATGCCGCCGGCCATAATCATATTCAATACCTGTGCAGAATAATATCCTTTTTTATTTGGAAGAGGAATATGGTGGGCAAAAACAAGATTCGCCTGGTCAATTCCATTTCTTCTCTCTATTTGTTTACTATTTGAAAGGATTATTTTTGGCTTTGCAACTTTCCCGCTTTTTTTGATAAAATTATTTTCTGCAAAACTGCATACTTTTCTAAAATCTGTATCTCCGACAACACAAAGAATCATGTTCTCGCTGGCATAAACTTTTTTAAAGAATTCAGTAAGTTTTTTTCTGGAAATAGAATTCATTGAGCTTTCTGTGCCTATGATTGGAACTGAAAAATCTCCTCTATACATCAAAGATTTTATTTTTTCAGCAGTATACCTGCTTGGTGTATCGTGGTATAATTTCATTTCTTCAAAAATAACCTTCCGCTCTTTATTCAATTCATTTTCATCAAAAAGCGGATTTTTCACCATATCACTTAAAACATCAAGAGCAACCTTAATATGCCTGCTCGGCATCTTGCACCAGAAAGCCGTCATCCTCTCGCTCGTAAATCCGTTTAGCTCCCCTCCATTTTTCTCAATCTCTGCTGAAATCTGCATGCTGTTCCTTTTTGGCGTACCTTTGTAAAGCATATGCTCAATAAAATGAGATATTCCTTTTTCCTTAGCAACCTCATTTCTTCCGCCGTTTCTAACAGCAAAAGCAACACTTACAACTCCTCCTCTTTTCTTCTTAAAAAGCACAGTCATTCCGTTTTTCAGAATTTTCCTTTGGACCATAGCCTCAAAAAGACAAGGATGTTTTTAAACATTCTTAGAAGGATTAAGGATATTTAATTCTTCTAACACCCTATAACTTTTCCTTATTTTACCTTTGTTCATAGATTGGAGTTAAAATGTATAGATTTTTCCCGGTTCTCCCAAAACCCAAACACAAACTCCACACTTTAGTGTGGAGTATACTCAAAGGGTTTTGTGATATACATAAATTCCAATGTGCCAAGGGATTAAGGGTTTGCAGGAGAATAAATAAGTGAGCGGAGCGAGCCAAAATCGTTGGGCGAGCGATTGGACGAATGTAATTAAAGTTTTAAACAATGTGAGCACAATCGCGAGCAGAGCGAGTGAAACGAGCGAGCAAAGTAATCCTAAAAAGCAAAGTTTGATAAATAATGCAGAATTCATCTTTATATGGCGAGCACAAACCAGTCACCCTTTTATAAAAAAGCAGAAGAAAATTTTCTGAATGCACAGACAGATGAAGAGCGCCTTTATTTTCTTGAAGAAATGATTAAAGAATGTCCTAAGCACAAATCCTCTGAAAAAATGCTTGCTAATCTTAAAACAAGAAGAATAAAACTTATCGAGAAAATTGATAGAATTAAAAAATCAAAAAAAGGCGGGAAATCAAGAAAAGACTCTATAAAAAAAGCAGATATGCAGGCAGTTTTAATAGGAATAGCAAACTCGGGAAAGTCCTCCCTTCTCACAGCTTTGACAAATGCAAAACCAATTATAACAGGAGGGTACATTTCAACAATTTTGCCTGAAGTAGGCATGATGGATTACGAAGATATCAAAGTGCAAATTATAGAAAATCCTCCAATAAACAGTGAATATTTTGATATAGGCATTGCAAACTCTGCAGACACATTAATTTATGCAATAACCTCAATAAAAGAAATAGAGGAAATAGAAAAATCAATTCCAAGGGCGGTTGGAAAAAGGATAATCGCCTTTTCAAAATGTGACTTGCTGTCTGAAAACGAAAAAAGAAAAATATCAGAAACGCTCAAATCTAAACGAGTTTCATTTGTTTTAATCTCCCAAATAACTAAAGAAGGGATTGAAGAATTAAAAGAAAAGATTTTTCATAGCTTTAATAAAATAAGAGTTTACACAAAAGAGCCAGGTAAGTCCGTAAGCAAAGAACCCATAATTATGCCTCAAAACACAAATATAAAAGATATAGCTGAAAAAATAAAAAAAGGGCTGTCAGAAAAAATAAAAGAGGCAAGAATTACAGGCCCCTCAAGCAAATTCCCAAATCAAATTGTAAGCATCTCGCATATATTAAAAGACAAGGACATTGTGGAGTTTAAGTTTAAATAAGGAGGTTTTACTCATACGCCTCTTCTGAGAGCTTTTCAAGCTTTTTAATATTCTTTCTGAAAACTGCGAGAAGAGAATTTATCTCAACTGCAACTGCATTCTTCAAATCAAGAGGGTGAATCTTCTTTGCAATAAAATCTTTCTCAATATCTGCATAATTGAAATAACTTAAATCTCCTCCGTATTTTTTATCTCGCTTAATCACAAACTTTTCTTTCTTGTCTGATTTAATCGTCATTATAACATATTTCAGAAACGCCATAAGCCCATTGTTTGAATCTCCTGCAATGCATTCTGCATTATTTATCTTTGAAAAAACAGATTTTTCATCATCAATCAAATCAATTTTTGATTTTTCATCACTTGAACTCATTTTTTTCCCTATAAGCCCAGGAACAAGCGGATTAAGAATTTCAATTCTTGAATCATAACCGAGTTTAGGCAGAGTTTCTCTTGCAAGAACCATTATCTTTCTCTGGTCTGTTCCTCCAAGCTGTGCATCAACTCCAAGATATTGTTCATCAATTGCCTGCATTATCGGATATATCAAGCCAGAGAGTTTGGGATTATCTCCTAATTTAACAACTTCAGAAGCTGCTTTGTTTGCATCATGAACAGAAACATAGCTCGACATCTGCAGAACATCATACATATACTCGGGTTTTAGCTGAAAGTCGCTTCCCTTGACAATTTCAAGATTTTTAACATTTACGCCTATTGCTCCAATAATCATGGGAATAACTGCAGCATAATACTCGTATCTTTTTTCAAGAATTATCCAGGGAGTATTATCAAGGGCTGCATGCAAATCTGCAAGAAGAATTTTTACTTTAAATCCTGCTTTTAGCAAGTCAGAAATTTTAAGCATTGGAAGAAAATAACCCACGTGCGGCCTTCCTGTTGGTGCGGTACCCCAATAAACAACCAGTTGTTTTTTTAAAGCCAGCTTCTTTTTCAACTCTTCCTCTCCAATAATCTCTTCAGTATTTCTTTTTATCAGCTTAAATCTTTCTTCACTATCCATAAAAGAAGAAGAAAAGGTTTATTATTAAAGTTTTCCATAAGTCAATAATCCCTTACAAATCATAATTTACATATCTTAAATCAAAAAATAAAACACCAATAAACAAACCTAAAATAAGAAAAATAAACGAGCTATTTAAAAATTCAAAAGGCATAGTGCGTTAACTTAATAATCCTCTGGTGATTTATCCTTAAAATGACTAAAGAAAACCTATTAAAACTCTTTGCCTTGCTAATTTCGCTGATTGGAATATTTTCTCTATACTCTGCCTCAGTTTTAATCTCCCCTAAAGAAACGCCTTTGGAAAAAATCAGCGAATTGCCAGGTGGTTCAAAAGTATTTATTTTAGGAATTGTTGAAAAAATAAGCAACAGCAGTTCAGGAATTTGGATTACAATTCACAATCAAAATTCTTCTGCAAGAATATTCCTTGAATGCAAAGACAAAATCTGTTCTGAAAAAATAAAAGAGGCATATGGCCAAAAGGTCTCTGCGCAAATCCGCATAGTAAAAGATAATCAAGGAACTTTGTTAATAGCAGATAAACTTTGTTTATTCCTATTTATTATGCAAATCGGCTATCAATTTATTTATTCACTCTCAATTAAAATTACTCTTAAAAACAGGTATCCTAATAGCCTCTCAGCAGGATAGTTATTTAAATGTGCTTTCCTTATTAAAAAAATGGATAAAAACTATGTCCTTTTTTCAATGGTTGGAGCAATTGTGGTAATTGCTTCAATAATATCTATTATTATAACAACAAATAACCTGAGCCCGCCAAATGATGCCTTGGAAAAATGCAATGAATTAAAATTCAATTCTGCAGACGCGGTGAATATCTTATTTTTTTCAACAAAAGAGCAGGCAAAAGAATATTCTGACTTTTTTCTTCAGGTGCAGCCTTTTGATGAAAATAAAGAAGCATTTAATTTTTATTATATTGATAGTTATACTCCCGAATGTGAATTATACAAAGGAATCGCATTAGTATGCTATTCAAAAAAGATTATAAAAAAGGCATCATCCTGCCCAAGCGATTATATTATTGTAATTAAAGAAAAATCTGCCGAGATTCGAAGCTCTGCTTACATGGAAGTTATGAGCATTAATTCAAATCATCCTAAAAGCGTCCTTATTCATGAATTTGGGCACGCATTTGCAAACTTCGCAGACGAATACACTCCTGCAACAATCCCGAAAAATTCGAAAAACTGCGTTTCTTCATGCTCAAAATTCGCTTGGGAAACTAATGGATGCTTCGAAGGTTGTTCAAAAGAGGTGTACTATCGTTCAATAGATGAAGGGGTAATGAGAACTTTATCCTCTAAAGAATATGGGAAATTTAACAATAACTTAATATTGGAAAAGATGCCAAAAAACTTTCAGGGAATAACCTCAAAAGCAATAGCTGAATTTGCAGAGTGCAATGATGCAGCCTATTACTTAATTGAAGGAATTTACAACCCGGGAAATTTAACATTGCCTGAAAAAATTACTCTCTTAAATACTTCTATTGAAAAAGGATGTGCTGGAAATGGCGGCTCTGGAGAATTTGAATATAATTTCATAAATCCAGACGAGAATTATTCGGGCATAGAATTTAATCCCGGGCTGATATTTACAGATTCTCTAAAAGGCGTATCTCTTGGAGGGGAAATCAATGGAACAGTTTTCTTTTCAGAATTACCATTTATTCTTAGAATCCCTGTTTCAAAAAACCAGGGGGAAATAATTGCAATCACAAAGAATGGTGCAACGATGGCAGAAATTGATTTAAGCCATGCAGGAGCAATGCCATGCAAAATATAACTAATGAGCTGGATAAAAAAGCAATTTCAAATATAGTTGTAACAATTTTAATAATATTCCTGGCAATATCCTCCATAACAATATTAGCCGTCTTTTTATCAAAGTATGTAAAAGAAAATACAGATTACGAAAAATCCTGCATTAGTATGCAGTTAAAAGATCCGATTAAAATAGAATCTGCCTGCTTTAACAAAAGTTCGCAAGAAACAAAAACAAGTTTAATTCGCAATGAAAATTCTCCTGAAATAAATTTTCTTGTATTTGAATTAAAAAAAGGAGAATTAATAAATAAATTTGTCTGCTCTTCAGACTGCAAAAATTGTGCAATTCTGCCAAAAGGAAATTCAAAAAGTTACTATGTTGATTCATCGGAACAATTTGAAAAAGTTCATCTCTCAATAGGGAATTGTCCTATTGCAGAAAAAGAAATAATCCCTTGTTAAACGGATTTTCTTCTTACTCTTCGGATAATTTCAGATACCCTAAAAAAGAATTTCGGATTATAAGTTATTCTAAATATTTTTTCTGCCTTTGCAGAGGGGTCATAAATCCCGATTCTATATGTTTTCCCCCGTTCTAATTTAACACCCCTTAGCACAAATTCCGGATAATATCTTTCAGTTCCTATTAAATCAAAAAGCTGTTCTGAGTTGCTTATATTTGTGATATAATCCCCAATTTTAAGATTATCATAATCCTCAAGGATAAATAAAATGAATATTATAATTGTGGAAAGTATCACAAAAAGCGCATTTGAAAATGCATCTCCTCTGTTAAGAAAAAGAAGAATTATTAAGATTGTCCCGAGAATTAAATTAGTAAATCTTAAAGACCATTCAACTCTTCTTCCAGTAAGATATTCCAGCTTTTCTCTTATCGGTTCAAGCTCTCCAAGAATATAAAGAAAAGAATTTGCAGCTGCCTGCTGATTTGATGTTTTCAGCTCCATCAAAGAAATATCCTCGTGAATTCCATAAATTGACTCTCTGCTTAAGGAATAATTAGTGTATTCCCTTAAAGTAAAAATAGTGTAATCGTCAATTCTCTGCCTGACTGCTTGATTAAACTTTGTTCCGAGATGTTTTGACAGCAGAAAAATACTGGCCAATCTTCCTGTTTCTGTTGCTAATGCATCTTTAAGAGAAGACACCCTTGTAAGAAGCATTGAAAAAGTAACAGTAATAAGGAAGCCGAATAAAAAAGTTACAATTGAAATCATCAGCCCTATGTCAAGTGAGCCAATTTTCAAAATAGGAGTGTAATAATTAATCAGGATGAAAATTAAAAAAACAGGTATTGTCCAGTAATAAAGATAAATATTCAATCCCCTTTTTATCGCCGCCTCATTTTCAGGTTCTGTCTCTTGCGCCATAAGTCTGCTTAATCTTCTGTCCCCCATTGCAGGTAAACATAATAATCTCCTTCTCTTTTTAAATCTTTATTAAAAAAAGGTTATCAGATTAAAGATGCATAATGGTCTCCTTGGTTATAATCTTCGTGTTTACTTATATTTATTCTCAAACTCTTCGTCCAATGGTTTATTGGTTCTTTATAAAATTTAATTTATATTAAAGATAAAAGGATTAATGTAAACAGCAAAATTAAAAAATAAAATGTGTAAAATAAGGGAAAATTATGGGATGTCAGAAAAATTAATTAAGCTGCATCAATCAAGATTAAACTTTAAATGTCCAGTCTCCAAATATCTTGATAATCCCATTAGGGAATAGTTTATATAAGAGAATGATTAAATAAATTTATTTGCATAAAGAGAATAATAAAATGAACAAAAAAATAAAAGAGATATCTTTAATTCTGGTTTTATTTATTTTATTAATTCTAATAATAAAACCCCATTTAGTTTTTAATAGAACAAATGATTATATCGTCCGCTGGACATTTGATGGCAGCATAGCTGCAGATACAACTGGAAGATACAACTGGACATATTATGATTCAAATGTCGCGCAAATTGAAAATGGAAAAATAGGAAAGGCAATTTCATACAAAGATGAGGGTATTCTTGCAATGCAGTCTCCGACAAATGAAATTGAGCTTAAAACAGAAGGCGAGGGTACATGGAGCTACTGGCTTAAAATAAACCTATGGGGAAATGCGCAAGACAATTGGGAAAGCCAGCCAGATTTAAGGACATTTGGAATAGACAAGCAGTTTTGGAATAATGATTCATTTATAAAAATACTTGCCAACGGAACTGTCTGTGGAAAATTCCAGAACGACTACACAGATATTGGCACAGAAGGATGCAGATTGTATTTAGGCGAGCTTAACAAAAGCATCAAAATAAATGAATGGTCTCTTTATACAATGACCTGGAATAAAACTTCCTGGAAATTTTACTTAAATAATCTCTCCGTTGCTGAAAGCAAAAATATCTCTGTGATTATCCCAAAATCCTACAATGACACGCATTTTTTTATAGGAATTTCATACGCCCCATTAAAAGATATTGAATGGGAAATGGATGATTTAAGAATTTATGACAGAGATTTAACACCTAAAGAAGTTAGTAAACTCTACAAGGAATCAGAATGAAATCCAAAAAGTATAAAATATCCTAAAAACAATAAAAGAATATGGATAAAAAAGAGAAATCTACAAACTTTAGCAAAGAAGAAGCAGAATCATTATACAAAATAATAAAGGAATACGAGAAAAACGCTCCCGAAAATGATAAGGAATATTATGATGATTACTATGATGAATATGAAACTCCAATAAAGAAAAAGATAATTCAATCAGTAATTAAAAAAATTAGTGCTTTTCTCCCTGAAAAACAAAAAGTAGAAATCGATAAAGACTTTCTAAGAAAGAAATATCATACTTTTAACAACGAAATTGATGATAAAGTTTATTCTGCAATTGAAAAAGCATTCTCACAATTGAGAACGGTCGAAATAAAATATTTCAGTATGGAAAGCGCAGAATTCAGCACGAGAAAATTAGATATTTATTATAAATCAAGCAAATATGTTATTGGTTATTGTCATTTAAGAAAAGACATCAGAAAATTCCGGACAAGCAGAATTTCATCTGCTAAAATAACTAATGAAACTTATCAAATACCAAAGAACTTTGATAAGAACAATTATTGAAAATGGCAGAATACGAAAATATTTTAGATGAACTGAATCAGGACAAAAGAATTGAGATTATCTTAACAGATGCTTATGGCGAAGATGAGATGCAAACAGCATTCTGCTGCTATCTTGAAGATTATATTAAATTCCCTTTTGAAGCAAAGATAAAAAATGAGAAGAATTCCAAAAATTTTAAGGTATTAAGATTTACTTCAATTGTTTCTCACAGAGTTGTATGCGAAATAGAATTTGAAGAAGGAATAAGATCAAGAATGCCTTTGACAGAAATTGAGCCTTTAGATAAGAAATCTTCCAACAATACGGTTATTAACGATTATCTGAAATTTATCAAGGAAGATTACGAATAATACTGCATAATCATGAAACAATTAGTTTTATCATTCGTCCCTCCTGAAAAATGGAGAAATCCCGGACAAACAAAAAAGTTAGAAGGAGAGAAATGGCAAGAATTTAGAAATAAGATTTTGAACAGAGATAATTACACATGTGCATACTGCGGATATAAATCTCAGAAATATCAAATAGTTGATCATATTGATGGAAACCCTGAGAATAACTCGGATAGCAATATGCAAGTAATTTGTCAGATGTGCAATCTAATAAAGCATGCCGGTCAAGGCTGTGAAGTTCAGGCAGTGGTTGATTTATACAAAAAGTCAAAATACAATCAAAATACTATAATAAAAATAACTCGGAAAATGAGGGATGAAGGCTCTAAAGATGTAGAAATAATCGGGGTATTGGAATTAAAAGAGAGGGTTCCTTTTAAAATGGATCTGAGATATATAGGAAAATTATTAGGTTTTGTTAGCTCAAGACCACCTATAGAAAAGGATATGTATTACAATTGGTTTAGTTATCATAATCAAGAGTTGAAAAATGAAAATCAAAAAGTCCTTGTATGAATTGTCTGGACTTTTGGATGATCAAGATGTAACGAAAGACAATAAACATCTTGACATAAACAAAGAATGGCACGAGAAAAACAAGATGCCCAAAAACATCTCTTTTGAAGAAAGAGTTAAATGGGATAAAGAGCATAACAAGAACTGCTCATGTCCTTAGGATTTCCTAAGAAGTTAGAAGAGGAGATGAAAAAGAGAGGGATTAAAATTTAATTTTTCTTTTTTCTCAGAAATTTTCTCTAATTGTTTGGATTTCTACGACCATCAAAATTGTTAGAATTTTGAGGTATCCAAAAAGGATTCTCTCGCATCTCTTGAGGATTTCATTATTTTGTCATAATATTTTGGATACTCTGTTTTTATTCTATTGAACTTCTTCTTAAGATATTCTTTCTTGCATTTCTCTGAGCAAAATAATAAAACACGCTCATCTACAAATTGCGGAGCTATCCAAATTCCAGAGTCAAACTTCTTCCTGCAAATCTTGCATGTTTCTGTCATTTTAAACACCTTTGTCAATTAAGACCACCCTAAAGCTCTTTGTTATTTTCACTTTATCAAGTATTTCCTTATCGATACTGATATCTTTCTTTATAATTGCCGGACTCAACCTAGAATAATTAACTTGTGAGAAATAATCATAAATTCCCTTTTCCCTAATAAGTTTAGCAAAATAATCCTTGTCTTCAGGATAAATAACCTTATCATATTCTTTTACAGAACAACCTTTATGAGCTCCATTAATAAAGTTCTTGCCCTCTATCTTTGCAATATTAGCTATCTCTGACTTTAAATTATTAATTTTAGATTCTACTTCTTTCTTTGTTATTTCCAATTTGTCTAATTCATCAACAAGTTTTTTACCAATTTCTTCATCCATTTTCATTCTCCTCATTTGTTGAGTTATTGTATTCTCTCTTAATATATTCATATTCTTTATTGTCTAAAACTCCTTTGAATTTCTCGCATAACTCAAGATATTTTTCTTTATCATTTTGTATTTGAGCTATCTCCATTAAAAAATAAACAATTTCATGCTTTTTTTCATCTTTTTTTGTCATTCCATGAGTTTTCACAAGCATCTTTTCTTCAAGCTGATTTAATTGCTCTTTGTTTAAATTATTTAACATAATTTCTTTATCAGAATCAAAACCATAAACATCAAGGCTAGAAGCGTATTCTGAGATTTTATCTGCTAATTCATCTATGCTACAGGTCTTTACAAGACAAATAAAATAATTTCTAACATAATCGTCAAAATCTTTACTTAACATTGCTAGCATATCATTATAATCAAATAAATCTCCATCAGCAGATGAGGATATGAGTAAGAAAGGTATCAGTTTATGATAACAATTCTTGCATTCTTCCAATTCATTATTTTTAAATTTCTCATTTAATATTTTAAGATATTGCTTTATTATCTTTAATCCCTCATTACCATACATCTTATCCATGTGATAATCGCCTTTTTTCGCATTCTGGATAAATTTATCTATATCTTTCTCAAGAGTCTCTTCTGTTAGTTCATAATTATATTTTACAACCTTTTTTATCTTCATGTTTTTTCTCTATCAGATTTTGTTATCTTTTCGTATTCTTTTTTTATTAAATCAAACCAGTTCTCGGCAGTATCAACCTCACAATCCTCACCAATTTCTAGCCAAAAAGTTTCCCAATTATATGCCCTAATTCCACCCAAATTAGTTTCTTCTCCATTTGAATCAATTGCCCAAATAGAAGCAATTTCGGGAGTACAATAATCGAGCCCGTCATCTTCTAATTCATTTTCATCAATGTCGTAACCAACATAAATTCCAGGGATTATCTTCTTCGTTTTTGGTAATTCAGGAAGGGTTTTAAGATATTTTCTAGCTCCGCTCACTTCTAATGCCCATTTTTGCATATTCCTTGCATCAGACATATTTAATTTATACCTGCTCATCGTCATTCTCCTCTTCATCATCCTCTTCCATCATCCTCTTCCATCTCCGCTTCTTGTTCTTCCCTTTCTTTCATCTTCTCGTGAAAATCCTTAATGCTCACAGCTTCTTTCTCCAAGAAGCCAGGCTCATGATTATTCCCTATTAAAAATAAAGTCATCCATGCGCCCCTATAAAATGCCTCTTTTATCTTGTCTTCTTCAGAGGCATCAGACTCATCAAGCTCGGCTATTAAAGCATCAATATTTCCATAAGTTATCTCTTCAGCCAGCTTCTCTGCTATTTCATTATTCTTTCCCATCTTCTCCATCTGCTTATTAACATCTTCCATAAAACCCTTCATCTTCTTATCTCCCAGAACATCTCCCATTTTACCCGTACAATAAGAACATATATGCGGCATCTTCATTGCATCAACTCCTCTTTCCTTTCCTGCTTTCAAAAAAGATTCAGGCATCTGCATATCTTTCATGCAAACGCTGCATTTCACACCCGCCATTTTTTCTTCTTTTGGCATCGTTTTAGATTACTTCATAATACTTTAATAATTTATAGATTCCTAAACCTAAGACTATAAATGGGATCAAAGGAATAAAAACTATTACTAACATTAGAAGCAACAATACTATTGCTCCCGGAATAGCAGAACCTCCAATATTCCATAGCTCAATAACTCTGGCCCATAAAAACTTTAAGAGAAAATCCAAGTATAGAGCACTATAAATCTTATTTGCAACAAAATTTTCAATTAGACTCATTTTTATAATCTCCTCTTTCAAATCCATATAATTTCATTTTCTCTTCAAATAAAT
>JAGVXO010000036.1 GCA_018303755.1 Candidatus Pacearchaeota archaeon | reverse complement strand
TAAATTTATTTTAGAAAATACGAAGATATAAAGAATTTCTAAAATGCCAAACGTGTTTACCACTAAAAGCACTACAAACCATATTGGCTGGTTTTTTCTTCCTGCCTTCCACAATGCAAGCCCTTTCCAAACCAAAGTCCAGATAATGACGATTATTATAAGCTCAATAGGAATATTGAGATAACTCGCCAGATCAACTGAATTTAAAAGTTCACTATTCATTTTTCACCTCCCATAATTAATAACATTTAGTGGGTTTTAAATGTTTCTTATGGATTATTCTCTAACCTTACATTCTTTCTCCCTTATCTTGCCTCTTTTTATTTAATATTTTGTTAGAATTATATAAAGCCCAATGTCTAAAAAGAATTTAGAATTTGAAAAATAGAATAGGTGCGAAGCGCCAATATTAATTATATTAAGGTAAAAAATATATTTTCCTATTTCACATATCTCTTTTTATGAACTGCAAGATATCTTCTTATATAATATTTAACAAACTCTTCTTCATTTTTCTGCAATGCTCTATAATATGATTTTCTCTTCTTATACTCTATAATTAACATCGGATATCCTGAATGCCATAAAATATTATTCATCAATAATCTCCCTATTCTCCCATTTCCGTCACCAAAAGGATGAATTTTTTCAAATTTATAATGTGCTCTTGCTGAAAGCTCAACAGAATTGATCTTGCTGCTATTAATAAACTGGATTAAAGATTTTATAAGATGATTTATATCCTGCCAGTCAGGAGCATGATACTCTCCAACTCTCACGAAATAATCTCTATACTTTCCGGAAATATCTGGTTTTGTTTCTTTGAATATTTCGCCGTGCCATTTTAACAGCAAATTATTTGAAATAGCTGTCTTTTTATTTAGCATCTGAAGAAACACTTTGCTATGAGATTCTGTTTCCCGAATATCCCTTAAAGATTTATTTGGGGCGATTTTATCATGAATGATTTCTCTTGTTTCTTCTAATGTAATTGTTGAACCTTCAATTGCATTAGTATTATATGTAAAAGCAATAGAAATTTCTTCAAGCTCTTTTTTCTTTGCGCTTTCAGGTACTCTTTTCCATTCTTCCTGAAAGTTGCTTTTCATTTTTTCTAATTTAATTATCAAACTATGGTGAAATTCTTTTTCAAAATCTATTTTTAGTTTATCTATATTTTCTGGTATTTTAATTCCAAGATATTTTTCCTTTTTTAATACTCTGTTGCCCTTTCTAAAACTATGCTCTAAGTAATAATATTTCTTTTTTCCTCTTATTTTTTCTTTTATTTTCATATTATAATGTACCCCTACACCTTTTTATACTTTTCTATTTTAAGCAATAATGTAGGGGCAGAAAATAAGTAAAGTATATCCTCATTTCACATATTTTTTAAGAGCATCAGCAATCTCTTTTCCAGAAATCTTTCCCTTGAACTTCTGCATTATCAACCCCATATATCCTCCTATAGAAAGCCCTGGCTTTTCTTTTATAAGAATTGCAATAAAGTTCTCAAGCTCATCTAAATTAATGTTATTGATTTTCATTGCATCTTCAAGTTTTTTTCCATTCGCAATATCAAAAAGAACATCCTGCACATTACTAATTCCTATTTTATTTTTTCTGACTGCATCAAGAACACTTTCAATAACATCTGTTTCAAACTCCACAATTTTATTTAATTTTCTTGAAAAATCTTTCGGCCATAAAACAAGCATTTTTGCAATTAAATTTGCATCTTTGCTTAAAGGAAGAAGTGATTTAAACTCTTCAACTTTATTCTCTGAAACAATCAAATGAATCATCTCATCATTAAGCCCCCTTTGTTTCAGTTCTTCCTTGATATCTTTTCTTAATTTTGGAAGATTTGCTTTTAGATTATTTATTCTGCCCCTTGAAATATGTAGCAAAGGCAAATCTGTTTCAGGATACATTCTAGCACTTCCAGGCATTGGCCTCATAAATGTTGTGGTGCCGTCTGGCTCTGCTTTTCTGACTTCACTTTTTTTGTCATTTGATTTTTGCTGTCTTTCAATCTCTTTTTCAATTGTTGGAATGAACATTTTCACATCCTGAAATCCTTTTATTTCAACTCTCGGATGTCCTTTTATAGAAATATTCACATCCTGCCTTATTGTTCCAATTCCTCTCTTAACCTTGCACGCTCTTAAAATATCTCCAAGGTAAAGTGCAGATTCTTTAACCTGTTCAGGATTTTTCATATCTGGTTCTGTTGCAATTTCTATTAAAGGTATGCCTAATCTATCAAGACGATAAACTGCTTTTTCTTTTTCTTTTGAAATAATTCTCGCGGCATCTTCTTCAAGAACAATGCTTTTTATTCTGACTTTTCCTTCCTTTGTATCAATACACCCGTCTTTTGCAATCATAACACTTCTTTGAAATCCTCCTGTATTGCTTCCGTCAATAACTGTTTTTCGCATTATTTGTGTTACAGGAATAATCTCGCAGTTAAGCAAAAGCGCGATTTGGATTACAATATCAAGAGCTTCTTCATTAATAAATTTTGGAGGAGCCTCATCTAATTCAACAAGGCAGGTTGTTTCATTATATCCTTGATAAATAAACTCTCTGTCAAAAGATGCCTCGTGTTTTACTGCTTCATCAATTTCACCACTCTCACCTGCAATAGCATGAAGCTTTCTTGAAATTTCAAAATCTGGCTTTTCGGTTCTTAAAAATCCTGGGCAGCTGCAGAATAATTTCCCAGCATCCAACTGCTGATGAATTTCAAGTCCTGACTTGAATCCGATTTTTGCATAATCCAAGACCTCTGCTTTTTCCATAAATAAATCAAGAGGAGGGGGTTATTAAAATTAACCTCTTTTAGAATCGCAGATAAATAATCCTTCTTCTTCAAATTTAGAAATATTATTATGAAAAGATACAATAATATGCGAGTATATCTCATCTAATTCTTTTTGTGAAAGAAAATTTGAAACGCGCTGACGACCCCAAGGATTTAATGTAGTAATCCACATATCATAAATAGAATTTGCAAGTTCTTCTAAATTGATTAACTTATCATTATCTGCACCAATAATATTAAATCTTTCAAAATCTTTAGCAAATCTTCTTATTTCTCTTTTTTCAGGTAATTTTAGTTTATTTGGTTGAAGAAGAAAACCCCCAGTTGCATGAACAAAACTGCATCCTAAATCTAAATAAGCAACCTCGCATTTGCATTCTGCACCCCCAGAATCCGGAATTGGATTAATAATATAATTTTGACTTTTTCCAACAATATCAGATATTAGGAGACTATCAAGGCAAACAATTTCATTTCTTGGAATTTGATAATTTTCGCATGGAGTTCCTAGAATTTTTGGGCGAGGAATCATACGAGAAATAAAATAATAATCTCTTCCAGAATGATCCTTATGCCAATTTTTCTTTAAATCTCTAAATTCAACATCCCGATTAGTATTGAGCAAAATAAAAGTATCTGCAGTTTTTAATCTTAAAGCTTGAGCTAATACAAAAGTGATATATTCATAAATTGGCTGATGTTTGGGAACAAAGGAAGTATCTCCAATTATTTTAGAACCATAGACATATTTAAAATATCCTTGAAAATGCAGTCTATCTGTATTATAATTGCATTCTCCTCCGGGATTAGAACCCTTCTTATCACTTAATACTTCTAAAACTGCGGCCATTTTAAAATAAATCTAATTTTTTGCTGTTGAATCTATAATGATTTCTGCTTTATTCATTTTTGCTTTCAAGACAAGTCCTATGGCTCTGCTCTGTTCAGGAGTATAACCAGATAAATGAAATTCGATTAGTCTTGTTGGTTTAAATCCTATTAAGCTGTTTGGAAGAGCATCAAGCAATTCATCAATATGACTATAAAATCGTCTATTTCTGCCTTTAGAATTGTCATCTAAATAATTCTCTCCTGTAAGTTCATTGTGGACTATATATGATTCTCTTGCCATTTTGTAAACTAATTTAATTGATATAACCTAAAATTAGGCGCATCCATAGACGGCTCAATAATTCTTAACTTAGGTCTTTTTGCCCTATTGAATTCAGCACAATATACTGCGTTTTCATTAGAGTCATCACCGAATTTTTTTAGTGAATTGCATACAATAGCATATCTGTCAAAATCGTCATTTGAGGCACCAACATAAAATCCTCCAAACTGGTCTCTAGCAAGGATTATTTCTAAAAAAGTATCTTTATCGACTCTTTGCTTCCCATGATCGCTGCATATTTCAAGGGTAATTTTCTTTTTTTTATGTTTTGTTTTGTTTTTTGATGAATCCCCTGGAATATAATTATAATCACTTTGCTTAGCCAAATCTTCTTCACCTGCATCTGTCTCTTTATCAAAGTGATTGTTAGAAGAAAGTACATAGGGGCACCCATAAAGAGCAACAGGACATCTTAAAGCAACTCCATAAATAGCGCCTAAAGGGGTCTTAACAATTTGAAATCCTGTTCCAGGCAGTAGAAGTGTTTGAGGAAACTCCTTGCTTATTTTCAGTACTCTTCCACCAATATGTTTTGCTAAACTTTCCCTGGCTTTAAAATTTTCAATCATTAAAGCTTCTGGCTTAGGCATTAATGCATGGTCAGGACCTACTGCAATATCTACTTTACCATACCGAAGCGCTTCACGAATTGCATCTTCAAACCTTCGGAGATATTCAACTATTGCTTTGCTTTCTCTTCCACCTTTTTCTGGGATATATTCTTTAACTGCTAAAACTCTCATAATTAGTAAAAATTGTCTCTCTTTTTAAACCTTTCTATCTGTTGTTATCTAATAATAGTTACAAAGTGTGAAGTGTGAAAAATGTGAGTTAGTCTAGTTCAAAAACTCATCCTCTGAAATGCGCGGATTGAACTCGCGCGCAAAATTATTCAGCATAGACTCTCTAATATCTTTTTTAAGAGCAGGATTTGCCAGAACCCAAGAAAGTTTTACTAAGGCAGTTTCAGGAAGAATATCTTTTAAATAAATTATTCCTGTTTTCTCTAATTCTCTGCCAGCAGAATAAACATATGGCTGCAACTCCCCGTAAATTGTCTGTGGCGCAGCGCAAACAACAAATCCCGATTTTATCACTTTTTTCAGTTTTGGAATCCAGTTATTTTTTCCTTCTGTAATTACATGTCCTAATCCAGATGCTTCAACAACAATCCCCTTATAACCCTGATTTATGTAATAATCTAAAATATCGGGATTTTGATTTGGATAGAACTTTACAAGCGCCGCTTTTTCACTGAATTTTGATTTTGCGTTTATTTTTATTTTATCATCTCTAGGATTATATTTATCAATTAGTTCAATTCTATCAGGATAAATTTTTGCAATTGGTTTTGCATTTATTGCTCTAAAAGTGTCCCTTCTTGAAGAATGCATTTTTCTTGATTTTGTCGCAGGAAGGGCATAGCAGTATTCGTCTCCTGAATTTGCATGTCCTATCAGTGCAACGTCTGCAATGTCGCTGACAGCAAAACGCGCGGCGCATACAAGATTAAGCCGCGCGTCGCTGCTCCCCCTATCTGAACTTCTTTGAGAATAAGTAATTGCAACTGGTTTTCCAATTTTACCAAGTGAAAAAGCAAGTGCTGATGCAGTATAATGCAGAAAATCAGTTCCATGCGTCACAATAACTCCGTCAATTTCATTATCATTAAGCATTTCTGCAACTTTTTCTGAAATAATTTCCCAGTCCTCTGGCCCCATATTTTCAGATGCTTTCATAAAAGGAGTTTCAATCCTTGCAATATTGCATATCTTAAAGAGTTCAGGATTCAGCCATTTGACTGCTCCTGTTTTGTAGTCGAGGCGCGAGGAAATTGTTCCTCCTGTTGAAACAAGCGCAACATTTGGCAGATTTTTTTCAATTTTAATTTCTTCTTCACTGCCTCTTTTTTCTTTTTCTTCCTTAATAATCTTAATATCCAGTATCTCTTCTTCCCTTATTCCAATATTATATCCTGAATCAAGCTTAATAAGTATAATTCCGCTTTGCGGAGATTCTAAAACAACACATTCAAAATCACCCTGCTTTGTATGAAGTGCAGCTCTTTGTCCTGGCTTTAAATTCCGGATTTCCATAATAAAATAGCGCAGAGGGAGTATAAAAAATTATGCAATACAATAGAAATCTTGTTAAAACTCTGTCCATACCATAAAAAAGAACCGGAATATGTCTTATATTCTTTAGAATATAATTCTTTTTAAATTAATAAATCATGAATGGGGTATGGAAAGAGCAGATGAATCAAAAGTACAATATAAAACCAAGATGATATTTCCAGATAGACCTTCAAATATAACCTTTAGAATTGAAGGCGATAATCGAGCTATTATTGATGATATAACTTTAATGACTTTAGGAGAATTACTTGAAGATGGATTCTCAATTGAACAAAACTTAAGTTTAATTGTAAATAGAAGTAGATGTGTAAGTTACAAGAATGATAGATATTATGAAAACCCAGAGAGTTTAGCTAAAGCAAGAACTCCTTCTTCAAGAGTTTCCAGTTTTACAAGATTTGTATACAGAAAGCATTATGCAATTATCAGAGAGATAACCGCTGCTTATAAATCAAGTAAAAAACTTCCAAGAAAAATAGGGCAATTGGAAATGATAGAAGTATAATTATGCCCCCCTTAAAGGGCCAGATACCCAGCCACAAAACAAGCAATTCCTGGATTAACATAATTAATTCCTAATTGCCTGCATTCAAATCTATCACTTTCAATTTCTTCTGCTCTCTTAAATACCTTATCCCACTCTTTGCTTCCTTGTTTAATACTAAATGAAATATCTGCTCCATCAATTCTCTTTCCGGAAATTCTTTCAAAAAAGTCTGCAATTCCATTTTCGCCTGTTATTTTAAGTTCCATTTTATTTTTAATCTCCTAATTCAATTATTGTCTCTGCCAAATCGCCTGTTTTTTTTAAACTCTCTTCAACTTCTTTTTTTGATTTTCCTGTTTTTTCAATAGCAAGAGCGATATCTTCTTCTGAAAAATCTTCTTCTGCCTCTGAAACCTCTCCTGTTATCTGAAAACTTTCATTGCCTTGCATATTAATTTTAATAACCGATGGATTTTCTATAATTATTCTTCCACTATCTTTTTCAATTATGACTCTTTTGGCATTAATCTCTTCCTGCTTAATGCCCATCTGTTTCATCATTGACTTCATTTGTGAAGGATTTATTCCAGGGAACATTTTATTATTTATTATACCTCTTATATATTTTCAGAAGTTCATTTATATAATTTGCTGTTTTGAGTTTAAAGAGATATAAATTTGGTTCGCTTCGCTCACTTATTTATTTTGCAAATCCTTAACTCGTTTGTATATTGGTTCTTTAAAGATTAAATTAGACAATCCTAAATCAAAGATGAAAAAATGTAAAATGTGGAAAGGTTATAGGTATTTAAATAATTAATCAGATTTTATATATTGCAATTCAATAATTTATTGGCCAAGTCCATTTTATATAATCATTCTTATAATTCCATAGAAAAGCAAAGCCAATGCCAGCAATCCTAAAAACCATAAAATTCCCCTTAGTAATTTATCTATTCTCTTTTTCATAATCCTTGATAGTTTTTATATTTATATAATTTCCTATTTTAAGCTATTGGAACCAGAAATCTCAGCGCAATTATCGCAACTGCCAAAACTATCACAAACCCAATTACATAAGCAGGCTTGATAATAAAAGTGCTCTTATACTCTTCGTTATATCTCATCAGCCCGCCGAAAACTCCGGGCATTGAAATCTGATTGTCTTTTGACATAAATAAGTTAAATAAGACGCATTTAAAAAACTATTGATTTACTTTGTGTGCGCCTGCGGGCACGCCTTAATTAATGCACTTCGCGCACTTATTTTATTCTGCAAATCCTTAATCCGCCGATACATTAGTTGTTTATTGCATAATTATTTTAATTTAGATTAAGAAGAAAAAATGATTAATGCGAAAAATAAAAAATCAAATCAAAAAATGCCCATTTCTATAAATAACTTTTCTGCTTCCATCTTCTAAAAACGCAGTTACCTCTTTGTTCTCTGTTGAAATTATATCTGTATGAATTACTGATTCATTGTAACCCATTTCTTTCCACTTTGCTTTGCTTACTTTTGAAGGATTTCCAGTATAGCTGTCTTTATATGCATTTCCGAGTGCAATATGGGAATTCCCATAATTCCCGCCTATGTTCTCATCAAAAAGTGTCTCTGCCATAAATTTATCTATTTTTGAAAATTTAATATCTGTTAGTGAAAATTCTCCGATTTTATCAGCATTCTCAACTTTAATCATTTCTTTAAGAATATTCTCTCCACTTTTTGCACTTGCTTTGACAACTTTTCCATTCTTAAATTCAAGAGAAATCCCTTTGACTAAAGAGCCATATCTGTACAATGGCTGATTAAATTTAATTCTTCCGGTTGTAATTCTGCAGTCAGGTGAAATAAAAATTTCAAAGCTTGGAATATTATTCCCTCTACCTCCGAGCCATTTTCTATTTTTTCCTATGCCGACAATTAAATTAATATTATCAGAATCCAAAGTTTTAATATGCACTTTTTCAATAGACATTTTATTTAATTTTAAAATGATTTCATTAATCTCTCTTGAAACACTTTTCCATTTTTCAACAGGATTCTTCTCTCTAAGATAACACGCTTTGATTATTTGATTCCAGTATTCTTCTAAATCTAATCCTGCTTCTTTTGCCATTGGCTCAGTTCCATAAAGTCCAAGTGTCCAGCTGAATTTGCCTTTATTCTCTTTTTCATTTCTCCATTCCATATATGGCTTAAACACTTTCTGCCTTATCATAATTTTCTTTGGATTTATTCCCTGAAGTTCTCGAGGATTAATTGTGGAAATAATGCTTAAAAAATGGCCTGCCTGCTCAACTTTTCCTTTTAAAAATTTATCAGGAAAAAAATTAAGCTGTTTTTCATCTGCATTGTCATAGAATTCTTTCGCAAGCCCTTCTGGAGAATAATCAACAATACAATTACCTCCTGCTTTTAAAACCGCCCTGATAAGAAATTTTAGAATTGGCTTTGCGCACTCAGGAATCTGCAAAAATACAATTTCACCTTTTCTTATTCCCTTGCCCTGATTAAGCGCAAAATTGACAAGCACATCAGCATATTTTTCCAAAACCTCTTTTGACGGCGCGTAACCCATGAATAAAATAGCAGAAGAAAGTATAAAAATATAACTGTTAGGGGGAAATGTATACCTGACAAATATAGATCATAAGCTAAAAGAGCTTAGAAATAACATTATCTCTAAATCTCTTTGGATATCTTTTTAGATAATCCAGTAATTTTTTCTTATTAATCTTCTTTCTAAACTCGAGAATAACTTCCTTATCAAGAGGCTGTTTAAAGTAAATCATATCAATAAATGTTTTCTCTATGTCTGAATAAGGAATATAAATCTCCCGATTTTCAAGAGGATATTTATAATATTCGTAGCCGAACATGTATTTACCAGGAACTCTTTTCAAGAAAGCATTTCTTCCAAAAACTTTCCGTGATCCGTTTCTAATATGATTAGTCGTTATAACAACAGGATTTGTTTCCTGTTCCCAAAGATTATGAAAGCTTAGAGCATTTTGCAATCCTAAATAAGAAGGCTTAAAGCAAAAAACAATAAGAGAATTATCATCATAAATTGTATAATAGCCTTTTGTTATTCTTCTTATTTCTTTTCTCTTCAAAAGATTACTCACAAGCAGATAAATATAATTTTTATTCTTTTGTGGAATAAATTTTTTAAAAGAATTTATATCAACAACCGGGCTTTCTCTGAAAAATTTTCTAATATCAAGAATATATTTTACCTTGCCCATCTTTTTATCTCCGTTAAGAGCTGACTATAATTTGGAATAACCCCTAAAATGATAATACTGGCAAGATTTTTCTCATCAATAGGTTTTTCAAACTTTTCTATTAAGTTTTTTAAATAACTTTTAACTAATTCTTTATTTTCAATATAATTAATTAAAAATGCAATGTCATAAAGATCTCTTATTTTTTTTCTGCTCAAATAAGTTTCAACTTTCTCTATTATTAAATCCTCTGGAGTAAGAGTATAGACATTAATGAAAAAGCTATTTGCTGTTTCATATTTCTTAAAAAAGGGCTTTTTATTCTGAAAAGTTGCTTCAAATTTTGTCTCTATACCATTAAATTCCAATCCAGAATATAAGGAATTTTCTTTTAATCGTTTTTTGATTATTTTAAACCCTTTATTTTCTAATGATTTAAAAAATTCTTCTATTTTCTTATCATCTCTTTTTATATAAACATCTACATCTTCTGAAAATCTATTTCCCTGATAACACCTCCATATGCCTGTTCCCCCATGAATTATAGCTTCAGGAAAAAACTTGTAAAGCTCTGTGACTATAATATCTTGAGCAAAAGCTACTTCTCTATCTTTTTTATTTCTCAATTTCAAGTTTAAAGGTATATCTGGAGTCATAGTACATATTTACCAAACTTATATATATCTATATGTTTGGTAACTTTATAAATCTTTCGCCCGTCGAGCATTCTTGCCTTTCAATTCTTAGGCTAAAGATTAGCAAAGAGTTGAACTAATTTAATACTCCCAAGAATAAAGAAGATTGAACTTATAGCATATAAAACAGGGATAGATTGCCAAATAAAACTTCCTAAATCTGTGTTGCCCAAAAATCTAATATAGCCATTATGCTCGAAAATAAGGTAAAAATATAATTGTCTTAAAAACCTGATTTGTTTCTTGTTTAAATATCACAGAGTTATTATTTTTCCTCCTCTCTTAGCTTTGCCCTGATTATCTTTCCAGAATTTGTTTTTGGAAGTTTATCAATAAACTGGATTTCTTTCGGATAAGAATGCCCGGCATAGTTTTTTTTCACAAACGTTTTAAGTTCTTCCTTTAGATTATCATCTGCTTTAATATTTTTATTAAGCACAATAAAAGCTTTGATAATACTGCCCTTTAATTTGTCTGGTATACCAATAACTGCTGCTTCTTTAACATTCTTGTGTTTTATTAATACATTTTCAATTTCAATTGGCGAAACCCTCTCACCAGCTGTTTTAATTATATCATCTTTTCTTCCTATAAAGAAAAAATATCCTTGTTTATCCAATTTAGCCATATCATTTGTTTTAAACCAGCCATTTTTAAAATATCCCTTATACATTTTGTCGTGCTTATAAATTCCGGTCATCATTGCAGGCCATGCTGGCTTGAGATGAATAGTTTTATCTATGATTGAAATTTTAATTCCAGGAATTGCCTTTCCCATGCTTCCGGATTTTTTCTTCAAGCCAGGCCAATTTGCTATTACCATGGCGCCTGTCTCTGTCTGCCAGTATGTATCATTGATACTCACACCCAATTTTTTAATATAGTTAAAAGTTGTTTTTGTTAATGCCTCGCCGACACTGCATAAGTTTCTCACATATTTTAAATCTCTTTTCCTGATATCATACTTGAACATTCTTAATACAGTAGGAGCAGTATAGACAACAGAAATTTTGTGTTTTCTTAAAAAATCCAGCCATTTATCTGCTTTAAAATGCGATTCATAGACATAATTTGTGCATCCAATGCTTAAAGGGGCTAAAATTCCATAAACACTTCCTGTAACCCAGCCAGGATGTGCAGTGCACCAATATTTATCTTCTGGTTTTAAATCTAAAACTAAATCTGCTGTGTAATGCTGTTGAATAAGCCCTTGATGCGGAAGCTCAATGCCTGCCACCGGAGTCCCTGCTGTTGAAGAGGTAAAAATCATAACTGCAGTATCTTTTTTATCAACTAATACACTATCAAATTCATTCTCGCATTTTTTAATTTGTCTTTTATGCTCAGAAGAATCAACAACAATTATTTTCATATTTTTAAATTTTCTGCGGTTTTCCAATCTTGTCAAAAGCTGTTTATTTGTTATTAAAACATTTGCATTGCCTCTGTTTAACCTGAGTTCAAGCCCCTGTGTCTGAAATGCCTCAAAAAGAGGAGCAGCAATGCTTCCATGTTTTACTGAAGCCAAAAAACTAATATAAAGCTCCGGACATTTTGGAAGAAAAATAAAAATCCTCTCTCCTTTTTTTATCTCTAATTTTTTCAGCAGATTTGCAAACCTATTCACTTCTGTTTTTAATTCAGCATAAGTATATTTTTTTATTCTGCCACTTTCATTCTCAAAGACAAATGCAATTTTGTCAGGATATTCAGAAGCATGGCGCTCAATGCAACTTTCAATAACATTCATTTTGCTGCCATGCAGAACAACGGATTTCTCGGCTTTTTTCCAAATATCAAACATTTGCATCTCTCCTATATTTTCTATGCTTAATAATATTTAAATATATACTAAGTTTGATTTATAAGTAAAGCAAGAGGGATATTTTAAAATATGAAGAACAGATTAATAGCAGTAAAAAAGAGGGAGTCAAAAGTTAAATGAAACTACATATTCTTATTGGAGGAAAAGCAGGACAGGGAATAAATAAAATATCTGGAATTATTTCAAAAATTTTGGCTAAACAAGGATATTTTATTTTTAATTACCAGGATTATCCTTCTGTTATAAGGGGGGGAAATAAGTTTAATATAGTAGCAATTTCAGATAATAGAATCGGGAGCATTGAGAGCAGAATTGACGGAATTATTGCTCTAAATCCTGAAACAGTTGAAATTCATAAAAGATTACTAAAAACTCCGGGATTTATTATTGATATCAGGAAATTTGAAAAGGATAATCTTGGAATAAATATTAATGTTGCCTTAGCTGCAGCGCTTATTAAAGTTCTTGGATTTAGTAAAGAAACTCTGATAAAAGAGATAGATTCTGAGTTTAAAGATAAACAGGCAGTTAATGCTGCGAACATAGGCTATGAAAGTGAAGAACAAAGATTTAAATTAAAAAAGATTAATAGGGAAATAAAAAGCCTGTCCGGCTCTCGGGCAATAGCCCAGGGAGCGCTAAACTCAAAGATTGATTTTTATTTTTCATATCCAATGACTCCTGCAACAAGAGTAATGGAAGAGTTGGCAATAACGCAGATAAATTCAAAGAATAACTTGGTTGTTTTTCAGCCTGAGAATGAAATTGCTGCTGTAAATGCAAGTTTGGGGGCAAGTTTTGCAGGAGCCAGAACAATGACTGGAACTTCTGGAGGAGGATTTGATTTAATGACAGAAGCTCTAAGTTTTCAGGGACAGTCAGAAATTCCTCTTGTTATTTATCTTGCATCAAGATCCGGGCCAGGGACAGGAGTTCCGACTTATACAAGCCAGGCAGATTTAGATGTTGCATTAAGAGCAGGACACGGAGAATTCCCAAGAATTGTAATCGCTCCAGGAGACCCAATCGAGGCTATAGAAAAAACAAATGAAGCTTTTTACTTATCAGAAAAATTTTCTTCTCTCGCAATAATTCTTTCAGATAAGCATTTAGCAGAGAGCGAATTCAGTTCAGACAGAAAGCCAAATAAAATTCTCAATCTGCCTGCTAAAAAATCAATGTTCAAAGCAAGCAGTTATGAACATGATAATTTTGGAAACACAACAGAATCAGCAGAAATTACTAAAAAAAATGCAGAGCGGAGAATTGCGAAATATGATGCAATAAAAAAAGAATGCAAAAAATTCGAAATGATTAAACTTTACGGCAAAAAGGACAGCAAGAATCTTATCATTGCATGGGGCTCAACAAAAACAGCAATCTTAGATGCAATCGAAGGATTAGATTGCAAGTTTTTGCAGGTATTATACTTAAAACCAATGTCGGGCAGAATTAAAGAAGAAATAATCAAGGCAAAAAAAGTTATTCTTATTGAAAATAATTCAACAGGCCAGCTTGGAAGGCTTATTCGTGAAAAAACAGGAATTAAAATTAAAAACAGGATTTTAAAATATGATTCACTGCCGTTTAAATCAGATGAATTAAAAAAAGAAATTATGGAGATAAAATGAATTTAGATGCTAAAAATGAAATGACCTGGTGCCCAGGATGCTATAATTTTTTAATTTTAGCTTCAGTAAAAAAGGCATTAACAGAGTTGGGGCTTGACAGAAGCAAAATTGCAATTGTAACTGGAATTGGATGCCATGGAAAAATTTATGATTATCTTAATACCAGAGGAATTTATGGTTTGCATGGAAGAGTTTTGCCAACAGCAATGGGAATAAAATTAGCAGATCCTTCTTTGACAGTTATTGGTTTTGCAGGTGATGGAGATACTTATGCAGAAGGAATGGAGCATTTTATTCATGCTGGCAGATATAATACAAATATGACACTTATAGTCCATGATAACCAGTCTTTTTCATTAACCACTGGACAGGCAACACCTACCTCACAACAGGGGTATAAAAACAAAGCACAAACATTAGGGGAGTTTAATAAGCCGATAAATCCAGTTCATCTTGCATTAGCTTCTGGCGCAAGTTTTGTTGCAAGATGCAATGCAAGAGATACAAACCACACAATCCAAATTCTGAAAAAAGCAATAAAGCATAAGGGATTTTCATTTGTGGAAATTATACAGCACTGCCTGATATACAATAAAGAAACCAGCGGATTTGACAAACTTATGTATAAAATAAAAGATAATAATGCTAATATGAAAAAAGCAATGTTTCTTGCTGAAGAATGGGATTATAATTCTAAAACAGGAAAAATTCCATTGGGAATTTTTTATCAGGAAAGAAAACCTACTCTGGAGGAAAAATGGCAGAAAAAATTAAAATAGAAAACGTAGCTGTAATTAATTGCCCAAGCTACAATCAAAAACAAGTAGATAAGGCTGTTGCTGATGCATTCAGCCTGCTGAATTTTGAAATTAAAAAAAATTGCAATGTTTTAATCAAGCCAAATGTCGTGGGTAATTTTCCAAAAAAACAAATCGCAGCAACTACACATCCCTCTGTTATTGAAGCCATCTGTAAGATTCTAAAAAAGCATAACTGCAAGATTACTATAGGAGATTCTCCATTTACAAATCCAGAAATGTCGTTTAAAGCCAGCGGTATTGATAAAATAGCAAAAAAATACGGCAGACTCCTGATTTTTGAACAGGATAAATTAATTAAAATTAAAGACAAAAAGGCGAAATTCTTAAAAGAGTTTCCTATTGCTAATTCTGTAAGGCAGGCAGATTTAATTATCAATGTGCCTAAGTTAAAAACCCATATTCTTACAAAATATACAGGAGCAATTAAGAACCAGTATGGTTTTATTCCAGGCGGATTGAAGCAAAGAATTCACAAAAAAACACAGGGAGAGAAAAATTTTTCAGAGCTTTTAGTTGACATTTACCAGAATATAAAACCAGAACTCAATATAATGGATGCTATAATTGGGATGGAGGGAACAGGTCCGACTTCAGGAAATCCAAAAAAAGCCGGATTAATAATTGCTTCAAGAAATTCTGCTGCATTGGATATTGCTGTTGCAAAAATTATCGGGTTAAATCCAGAGGAGGTTTATGCAATCAAGGAATCTGTAAAAAGAAAGATTTATCCAAATTATAACTTTAATCTTTTAGGCATGAAAACTCTTCCAAAAATAAAATTTAGAATGCCTCCGGAAACCAAAAGAAGAGGGGCCCAGAGTTTAATAAACCAAATATCCAAAGAAAAGCCGATTGTTGTTGATAAAAATTTATGTGTCAAATGCGGAACTTGTGCAGCACACTGCCCTGGTAAAGCCATAACTCTTGCACCATATCCAGAAATCGATAGAAAAAAATGCATAAGATGCTTCTGCTGTATGGAAATATGCCCAAGAGATGCATTGAGTTTGGCTGAAAAGAAAGCATAAAGCAGATTACTAAAAAGTATAAGTGTAAAATTTAGTGATAAATCAATTAAAGAGCATCCTCACAACATTTTTAACCTGCCTATCCATATAAAAATATGGCAGAAATAAACTTCCATGAGATAGAAAAAAAATGGAAGGATTACTGGGAAAAAGAAAAAATTTACAAATTTAATGGTAATACTAATAACACCTATTCTATTGATACACCTCCACCAACTGTTTCAGGAGAAATGCACATTGGGCACGCATTCAGCTATTCACAGCAGGATTTCATAGCAAGATACAGAAGAATGAAGGGAAATTTATTTTATCCTTTTGGAACAGATGACAACGGACTGCCGACAGAACGGCTTGTTGAAAAATTAAATAAAGTAAAAAGCAAAGAAATGTCAAGAAAAGATTTCATAGAATTATGCCTTAAAACACTCAAAAAAATAACTCCTGACTTTGTAGAGGGCTGGAAAAAGCTTGGAATTTCAGCTGATTACGAACTTTGCTATTCAACAATAAATAAAAACTCACAAAAGCTATCGCAAAAATCATTTATTGAACTTTTAAAAGCAAATCAAATCTACAAAAAAGAATTTCCAACTTTATGGTGTGTTGAATGTAGAACATCAATTGCACAGGCAGAGCTTGAAGATAAAAATCAGCAGAGCTTATTTTCAACAATAAAATTCAGTTCAGGAAATGAAGAAATTTTAGTGGCGACGACGCGCCCGGAATTATTGCCTGCCTGTGTTGCGGTTTTTATAAATCCAAATGACAAACGCTATAAAAAATTCATAGGCAAAACAGCAAAAGTTCCTTTATTTCTTCAGGAAGTTCCAATTATAGAAGATGAATCAGCAGAAATAGAAAAAGGAACAGGAATTTTAATGATATGCTCTTATGGAGATAAATTTGACGTAGATGCAATCAACAGGCATAATATTTCTCCAAGAATTGTTCTAAATGAAAAAGGCGAGATGAATGAAAATGCGGGATTTTTAAAAAATATGCTAATAAAAGAAGCAAGGAAAAGAGTCCTTGAAGAGCTGAAAAATAATAATTTAATCACAGAACAAAAGCAAATTTCGCATATAGTCAATGCACATGACAAATGTGGAACTGAAATAGAATTTCTTCCTACAACACAGTGGTTTATCAAAATACTCGATAAAAAAAAGAAATTAATTGAACAGGGAAAAAAAATAAAATGGCATCCTGAATTTATGTTTAAAAGATATGAAAATTGGATTAACGGACTTGAATGGGACTGGAGCATTTCAAGAGATAGGCATTTTGGAATACCAATTCCTGCATGGGAATGCTCTCAATGCAAAGAAATTATCGTTCCAGAAGAAAAAGAGCTTCCAATAGACCCTTTACAGACAAAAAAGAAATGCAAAAAATGCAAAGTTGATGCAATTCCAGAAACAAAAGTTTTGGATACATGGGCAACTTCATCACTAACCCCGCAAATCGCCTCTTCATTAATAAAGAATAAACTAAAACTTCCTTTCAGTTTGCGCCCTCAGGCGCATGACATAATAAGAACATGGGCATTTTACACCATAACAAAATCATACCTTCACAAAAATCAAATCCCCTGGAAAGATATTGTAATTTCGGGCTTTGTAACACTTGGCGGAGAAAAAATGTCAAAATCAAAAGGCAATGTAATCAAGCCCCAAGAAATAATAGATAAATACAGCGCAGATGCAATAAGATACTGGGCATCCTCATCAAAATTAGGAGAGGACTTGGACTATCAGGAAAAAGATGTTGTTACAGGAAAAAAATTCGCAACAAAGATAATAAACGCTTCAAATTTCGTGTTTATGAATTTTGAATATCAGCAAAAACAGCCAAAACTTGAAGAATCAGACAGATTATTTTTAAACGAATTAAATAAACTGATAGAATCTGCAACTTCTTCATTTGAAGATTATAATTATGCAAAAGCAAAATTAGGAACAGACAGCTTTTTCTGGAAAATATTTGCAGACAACTATCTGGAAATTATAAAAAATCGTGTTTATAATGGGAACAAAGAGCAGAAAGCATCTGCATTTTACACTCTTTACAATTCTCTTTTAACAATAACAAAACTAATGGCTCCGATAATTCCTTATATCACAGAAGAAATTTATCACAATCATTTTAAAAAATATGAAAAAGAAAAAAGTATCCATCTTACAAAATGGCCTGAAAAAATAAAAGTTGCAAAAGCAAAAAATGATGAAAAAATATGGAATAAAATGCTTGAAATTATCTCATTAGTGCGCCAGAAAAAATCAGAGGCAAAAAAATCAATGAAAACAGAAATAATCCTGACTCTGCC
>JAGVXO010000035.1 GCA_018303755.1 Candidatus Pacearchaeota archaeon | reverse complement strand
ATATTTGCAGTGAGGTTCTGTTCAAGAGCATTAAAAACATTTTCAGCAGCATTCGCACCATTACTCTGCTTGAATGGATTAAAGATAACAAATAAAAAAGTAACAAATCCAATAAAAATAATAAAAGAAACAACTACCTCGACATGCCCGAGTGCTTTTTTTGAAGGAAATAAACTTTCCATTTTATAAAAATACCTTTGAACCAGTAGACATTAAAATTGCCATTGCAGTAAGGATGAAAGAATGTTTAAACCCTGCCTTAATACTTCCTTCTGCAAGACGCCCGATTATAAGCCCGGCAAAAATTCCCTGAGTGATTAAAAGAAAAAGAAAGGCATATGAAAAAGAATCTGCAGATGTAGTGCCAAGAGAACTTCCTTCAACCGGCAGAAGAGTTGTGCCTGAAAGCCCTGACAAATTTGAAGTCAATGGAATTATCTGCAGTTCCATTATTATCATTATAAGTATAAAAACAAAAAATATAATATAGCCCTCTACAACAATTGAAGATATTGCAGAACGCCTCTCTGCTTTTAATTTTTCAGTTTCTGAGACAGATTTTGCAACTGATTCCAGAATAGTGTCAATATTTCCTCCGGTTTTGTCAGCTTCACGAATAAGAGTAACTGCCCTCATTATTGTAGGGCTTTTCGTATCATATGCAAAAACTTCGAGTGCCTGCTGTAAAGGAATGCCCAACTCGATTTGATTTGAAAGTTTTTCAACATGAGGACTTAAACTGCCAAAATTTTTTGATTTCATATTAATTATTCCTTTGCTTATCGGAGTGCCTGACTCAACACTTTCTACCAAACTTCTTGAGAATTCCAAGAACATTTCATCTTTTTCCTGTTCAACCCTGTTTTCTATAATAGAGATAACCACAAAAGGAAAGAATGCAATGAGAAAGCCAGAGCCAAGCACAAAATAAAATAAATTTCTGTCATCAAAAACAGTTATAAATAAAAATGACGCAAGAATGACTATAACTCCTGCAATAATTCCAAACCAATAGCCTTTTTTCAATTTCATTTTAAACTCTTTTTTGTTTTACATTGAGGAAAATAAGGAAAATCACATTAATAAATGCAACAATCCCTACCATTATAAGCGAGAGTATTGGTATCGGCAGATTAAATCCTATGTTGCTTATGCTCATCATTACAAAAAGCAGCATCATTATCATCGGCGCTGTAATAACCACGCTTATGTAAATGTCCATAAAAGTTTCTGCAGAGCGCGTTGCTTTTTCTCTTTCAAGGCGATATTCAAAAAGAAGGGTTTCTGCTTTTTTATCAAGATATTTTGACAAATCTCCCCCTGAACGGATAGTTGTTGAAATTCCGTTAAGCAGGTCTGCCCATTTTTTGCTTGGGCTTGACGCGGCAACATTTTTCATTGCAGTAACCAAGTCATAACCATAAAGATTTATCTGATTAATCAGCTTTTTTGCCTCTCTTTTTATAGCAGGATATTCTCTGCTCAATGCAATTATTCTAAATATCTGGCTTGGTTCTATATCTGCTCCTGCAATTGCAGACATCTGGATTGTAACAAAGGGCATTTCATAATCAATCTGCCCCTGAATAGAATTTCTTTCTGTCGAAGGATAAAGGTAAACTGAGAAAAATGTCAAAACAGGAATTGCAAAAATTATCCAAAATGTCTGAAGTATTCTCATTGGAAGAGAAGTCGTTATCTGAAAAATAAACGGGGGGTTGAAAGAAACACTAAAAAAAAGCAGGAATAAAAATACGATTAGTGATATAAAAAAAGAAATAAGGGTTGTAAGAAACATTGCAGAAACATAACTATGAAGGAGAACGATAAAATTTGCCCTTTTAATATCTTTATTAAGGCGGTCAAAATATCCTTTTGATATCAGCGACTTTGAAAGATTTCCGAAAATCTTGTTTGAAATCCTATTGTAATTGCTTGATTTTTTGAATTCATTTTCAAACTCATTCAAATGTATTTTTTTCTTTTTTATGCTTTTAAGAGAAGATTCGGAAATATTCAGCTGTTCAAGATATGCATTCTTGTCCTTTTTTGTTATTGCAACTATTGCATTTGAGCTGTCAAACTCTTGTTTTATTGTCACAATTGGAGTTTGTTCAGATAACTTTTTTTCAGGAACATATTCATGAACTTCTAACTTTTTAACTGGCGAAATATTGCTAAGCAAAAGCGGAATTGATTTGTTCAGCATGGCAATCTGTTTTTTTGCAGAGGCAATTGTTGAATTAATGTCTTTATCATCTGCGCCATATGACTCTTTTTTCTGAACAAGCTGTTTAAGGATTACAACCAGTTTTTTTTCCTGCTGAATATTTGATTTAAGAAGCTCAAAGCTCATTTTTGCTCCAGAAGAAGATTTATTTTTGAAGATGCTTCAATCATAAAAGATTTCACTTTTTCAAAACCCGCAATATTTTTTTCTGCATACATTTTCTCGAGAGAAGAATATGCCTCTGCAAGGGCATCAATATACTGCGACAGCACCAGCACCTCTTGTTTTAATTCCATAAAGTTACTAATTATCACCCCTTTTTATAGTTTATTTAAAAAAGTATAACAAGGTCAATCCAAACTCTAAAAGGATTATAATCGCAAAAATAGCAACCCACTTATTTAATCCTTTATTTTTTATTATTAAACCAATGCCCCCACCAATAATTATCCAAAAAATAATATTGATAATATTTCCTATCACATTAAAAAGTATGTCTTGAGAGATTGGAATTTTAATTAGAAGGGATAAAGAAAGTATAAGCGAAGTGAGGAGAAATGTTCCCATAACTGGCCAAAACGGAGGCAACATAAACATAAAATATGGGCCAGGATCCCCGCTAGAACTCCCAGTAAGCGCAAAAAAGGCAGGAATTCCAGAATAAATAAAACCCATAACGGCACCCATAAAAGCAGATTTATTTATTTTCATTTTTTAACCGCCCAACCATCCATCCAATAAACGCGCCGATACAAAGGGCAATTATTAACTGAAATACCCCTTGATAAAGAAATGTATTCCCAAAAAGATTAGCATACTCCTCACCAAAAAATAATTTTGCAAGGGGACCATATTTTAAGAAAGTGGAAAAATCTCCTTTAATCAAATATACTAAGAAAGCAATTAATAATCCTATATAAACAGGATTTTTTATTCTCTTTAATAATATTGCTGTGATTACTAATCCCACAAATCCTCCAATAATAATTGCTTGAGGTAAAAGGAATAAATAATTAACAATAAAAAATTGATGTGCATATTCTAAATGATTTTCCCTTAGTATCCAATAAGCAAAAGTGAATAATGAACCATAGAGGAAGTAAACTAAAAAACCAACAATTCCCCCGATCCAAATTGCTTTATTTTTTCCCATTCTTCTCAAATTTGCAATTAATGTGGTGTATTTAAACTTTCTGCAAAATGTTAATTAGACGGCAATTTAAGAAGCCAAGTATTAGTAAAGTTTAAAACAAGTTATTTTTCATTTTATTTTCCGAATTTGTTAATAAAATAATCTAGTATGATGCCAAATATCACAAAAATTATTATAACTATTGGAGAGATAAGTGCCAAACCTAAATAATCATAGGAAAGATGGGTGCTGTATTGGAAAAGATATGTAAAAAGTATCATAAGGGTAATTATCGCTAAAATAAAACTTAATAAAATTGTGCGAAATATTTTTTTTGCAAAGATTCTCATCAAAATAAAAAAAATAAAGGTAATGATAATCACTATAATTAATTGAACTTGTCTTATAAAAATAGTTAAAACCACAGCTAATACAGAAAATAAGATTAATGCACCATCTATCCATGAATCTTTGATTTTTATTTTTATAGAAAAAATAAGCCCCAAAATGATTCCAAATGGAATAAATACAGCAAAATGAAAGAGGAGTCCATTAATTAAGGAGCCTTCCATTAAATTCAAAGACCATAATGGAATCGTCAAAAAAACACCAAACACAAGACTAACTAAAAGACTGATTAACAATACCCTTTTCATTTTATGAATTTTAAAGGAATGCAGGATATTTAAAGTTTTGTTTTAAATTAACATTGTCGGATTTCTTGCGAAACCATTAAATCCATTTATTTAATCTGCTGAAGAAATGCCGAACTGCGCCAAAACTTTTTCAGGATTCTTATAATACTCTGCAATAATCTTCTGGAGCTCTTCAAATCCAAATACTTTTCTCTTATACATTTCATAAAGAAGCTTTGTCCTTCGTGTAAATTCTGTTTGTATTTCTTTTTCTGTTAATCCGTATCTTCTTCTTATTTTTTCAAATACCTTGCTGTCTTTTTTAAAATAAAATCTGTCGTCCTGGGGATTCCAGACATAGGGAGTATTAGTCATTGCAATTCCGTCAGGAGTTACATTTATAATTTCTACAACAGAGCTTAATCTTCTTGTCTGCTCGTGCTTTACAATTGCATGAGTCATTACTATAACTGCATCAAGAACATTTACAAGTGTTGGCGATAGCTCTATCGGCGGAGTTTCAAGACGCTTTATAACTGTGTCAACAGAATCAGCATGAATTGTGCTTAAAGAAGCGTGCCCTGATGCCATGCCCTGAAAAAGAACAAATGCCTCTTTTCCCCTAACCTCTCCGACAATTACATAATCTGGATTCTGCCTGAATGAATTTTTTAATAATCTGAACAAATCAATTTCTCCTATTGTTCCTGAGCCGATTGCGCTTCGCGCAACACTCGGAAGCCAGTTTTCCCTCGGGAGGTTAATTTCTCTAGTGTCTTCTATTGAAACGACCCTTGATTCTGGAGGAATGAAAAAGGCAATTGCATTCAACAAAGTTGTTTTTCCAGACGAGGTTCCTCCTGCAATAAGCAAATTTGCTTTATATTGAACAAGAATCCAAAAATATGCAAGCATTTCAGGACTTAATGTATTGAATGATAAAAGCTGGGTTGGAGTCCATGGAAGCGAAGTAAACTTTCTGATTGTAAATGTTGGGCCTTTGCTGGTAATGTCTTCTGTATAAGTTGCATTTACTCTTGAGCCGTCTGGAAGAGAACCATCAAGAATCGGAGAGGCATATGAAACATATCTCCCGCATCTCTGCGCAAGTTTTTCAACAAAACTTCCGAGAGAATCCATTGACTTAAAAACAAGATTTGTTTTTATATTCCTGTAAATCCTGTGAACAATATAAACAGGCGTATTTATTCCATTGCATTCTATATCTTCAATAAAATAATCATTTATCAATGGATCTATTTCATTTAATCCCACAAAATCACGATATAAATAATAAAACATTTTTTTGTAAGAATGCTCTGGAATTTTAAGGTCAAGCTCGCTTAAAAGAAGATGCGCAGTTTTATCAATATATTCGATAATTGCCTGCTGTGTCCTTTCAACAACAACATTCAGATTTATCAGCTCTTTCATTCCTGCCTCGATTTGAGAAAGCATTTCCAGCTCCTCTTCTGAAAGCATCGGCTCTTCAATATCATACTTTAATTCTGATTCGTCTTTGTCCCAGTAAATATGAATTGTAGCATAAGGAGAAATAACTGCATATCTTATATCCACTTTTGTCTTGTCCTTTACCGACGGCAAAGGAGGAATTGGGGGAGATGCGTCAATTTCATAGATATTTGCCATATTGCCTCTTATATCTTAGAATAGACATTAAATCTATTTAAACTTTAAGGTTTATATTAGCGCGCCTTTTATTTTGCCAATCTGCTAATCCGTTAATACATTGGTTAATTGGTTGTTTTAGTTCATATTAAATAAAAAAATAAAATGGAGAATTAAAAAGATGTAAAATAAGGGAAAAGAATGGTGTGTTTAAAAAAATAATTTGTGCGCCTTCGGCGCTTGTTTTATTTCTCAAATCCAACGCCAATTGGTTTATTGATTATTTAAATTACTTAATCTGTATTATGAAAAAATTTAAAGACAAAACCCAATGAAATCGCCTAAAATAAGGGGAAAATTATAGGGTAATAGAGAAATTTAATTTTCAAAATTCTATGTTATTAGTATCCTATCAATCTCTTGCGCCTATCCTGAAACTTCGTATAAATCAATAACTATTTTACTATCTGGAATACTTGCACCTCTGCCTTTATTTTCAGCCATAATATTATAGGGGTTTTGTGATTTTGTAAAAGCTCTTAAATCCTGCTCACTATTATATTTAATATCGAGATTATTATAATTTAGAGAAAGAGTAATCTTGAACTTATCGCCTTTTTTTTCTGTAAGTGCTGCAATATTGGTGCCAGAGACATTTATTATTCTTCCGGCTTCGCTGTATTCAAAAGCGCTTTCTTCAAGCTCAAAAACAATTGAGTCAGAAGAAGGATTGATTGTAAGCGCTCCGTTGTTTATTAAAATAAGTGTCTGTCTTTTATTTCCTGGACCAAACCGGTATATCTCGCGGATATTATTATCAAGCTCAGTCATTGCATCTATTGTACTTAGAACAACTGCCCTGTCTTTTTGCTTGTTTATTGCAGGATATGCAAATGAAAGAACAATTGCAATCAAAGATATTGCAATCAAAGTATAAATCACTGTTTCAACCCAAATCTGCGCTTTTTTATTTTCCCCCATTTTCCCTCTTTATTGAAATTATCTTATGAACATTCTTCTAATTCTGCGCTGTCAGATATATCACAATTTTTTGAATTTACAACTGCACCAACAGACACCTTATTTGCAGGAAAGTTATATACATAAAGCTTTTGCCCTCCGCCTGATTTCGGAATATCAGAATCAAATTTTACAATGGTTTCAGAATCTGAAATTCCTGAAGCAGAAACATAAATGCTTGTGATATTAATATTTTCTCTCTGGATAGTCACTTTTGTTTCTGCAGAAGTTAAATTAAAGCAGGATTTTTCCCTTACAATTTTCAGCTCTCCCATTGTTTTGAAACAATCTGTGGAAGAAAGACTTTTTTTTACATAAGGAATAAGTATCGTTGAGATAATTGCTATTGCTGAAACAGTTATCAAAAGTATAAGAACTGTTGAAACAATAGTTGAGACTCCCTTTTTATTAATACTCATTTTAAAAAACACTGAATTCTTTTCCTGTGCAGACATAATCTATCTCTTGTCCGTCTTTTTGTCCACGTAGAATAGGAATTACTGCTTCTATGTTGCTTGCTTGAATTTCAGTTGAATGTGAAGGTGCAAGTGCAGAGCTAAGAGATTGCTTTGAAATATCTCCGTTTGTTGATCTTAAATTAAGGGCATAAACAGGCACTCTTGAACCTTGGTTTGTCACAACAAGATTTCCTGAAACCATCTGCGCGCTTAATTGCACATCATTGCACGCGTTTTTTATTGATTCTCCGAATTTCTGCGCTTCTTCATCTATAAAACTTCTTGCCCATAAAAAGATTATAAGCGCGAGAACAAGGACTATTGAAATAAGCAAAACAGTTGCAATAACCGGCGAGATTGCTTTTTTTCCACTCTCTTTTTTAGCCATAACAGAATAATTAAAATATTCTGATTTAAATAACTTTCCATATGGAAAGCTATCAGGATATTAAGGATAAAAAGAGCGGATGTTTAAATATGGTCCAAAAATGATGCTCTTAGTGCATTTAATTTTATTCTGCAAATCTCTAATCCGCTTATTCAATATTAATTTGTCTGTTTAAACAAATAAAATACCAATAAACAAACTCAAAATAAAGCAAATGAATGGGCTGATAGAAAAAAGTTATTCGCTCGCCTGCGGGCTCGCTTATAATGTGCGCGCCTTCGGCGCACTTATTTATTTCTGCAAATCTGACTTCCATTTGTTCATTATTCTTTAAGTTATTTTAATTTATATTGTAATAAAAAAGATAAAAAATTCAATGAGCTCGCTCAAAATAAGGAAAAGGATGGGATGATAAAAAAATAAAATTGGTTCGCTTCGCTCACCTCTTCATTCTGCAAATCCTACTCCATTAGTACATGGGTTTTTTCTTGATTTAGTTGATATTAAAGATAAAAAAGAAAATTAAAAGATGTTAAATGAAGAAAAGTTATGAGATGTCAGCAATATTTATAGGAAATAACATTAATTTTCGTATAGTTTCTTTGTTATTTCCTAATAATCAAATAACTGACGGATTACGATTATTAAAGTTATTTGATATAATAGGAAATTTTAAGGTGTGCATTCAACAGGCGCACTGATTGTCTGTTCAGAGCAGAAAACCCTATTTTTCCCAGAAATTACCAGAGGAGTAATCTGTATCTTTTCTATTTTTGGTGAAGAATTTGGTATAGTAAAATTGGTGTAATTAAATTCAACTGGGCGTTCTTTTCCAGGAAGAAGCTTTCCTCCTGATTTAATAAGCTCAAATAATACAAATCCGGGCTCAACTTCATCTAAATCAGGAATTGATGAAGGATAAATTGCAGGCAGAGGTTTTGAAGCAGGAGCATTTTTATCAGAAGAGGCTTTTACATAAAGTGCGCTTACATCAAAAGTTCCTTTGTTTTGAAAAATAATTGTAACCTTACTTAATCCAGAAGGATTGCATTCATAACTTGCTACAGAAACAGAAAGTCCGTCAGGACATTCTGGTTTTTCTTTTGGAATCTGCAAGCTTAACCATTTATACACGAGAACGCTTATTGAAACAGCAATGACAATAAGAAGCACATAGGCAACAATTTCACTTAAAGCACGCTTGTCTTTTTTCAGAAAAGATTTTTTTATTTTTTTAGTCCCCATTTTTCATCATCTTTTATCAATCTCTTTTATTAACAAATTAATTATCCAGCATTATTAAACTTTGCTCGGCTGTCTTACAATGAAAAAAAAGTTCTGCCCTTCTTTTATATCAAAATCATAATTTGTTCCTGCAATATTTACGATGACGTTTGAACCTATCTGTGTAATCTTATCTATCTGACTTGGAGCTGTATTTCTACCTATAATTTGAAATATCTGCTGACTTCCCCCTATATTCAAGCCAATATTTCCTTCTCTAACTTGTTTATATGCCACTGCTTTAAGCCAATCCCTATTTCCATAAATAAAATATGCATCAAAGTCCTGCCCTCCAACAACATATTCTCCATAATTGGTTGAAAAGTCATTAAGAAGAGTTTCAAGCTCTGTGTCTGTAAATATTCCGTAATTCACAACCTGCTCTCCTTCAAGTTTAAGCTCTTCTGATACTTCGTAAAGCTTGACGCTGTCGCCTTTGTTTTTTGTGCCTGCATAATTTGCAACTCCGACAACTACAATTACTGAAACTGCAATAATCAGCGCAGCAATTAAATAAAACTGCGCAGTTTTATTTTTAATAATACCTCTTTTTAAAAAATGTTTCATAACTAAAATAAAAAGCACACTGGATTTAAATAGGTTTTGGGACAAAACCTATTTGCCTTTTTCTATTTTATTTCTTAATTCATCAATAGAATTGAATTTAAAATATTTCCCTTTTCTTATTTTCTGCAATCTGCCTAAATATTCGGGGTTTAATTCACATCCATAATCAGTTTTCTTATGCCTCTTAATCATTGTTCTTATATTCTTTAATAACCTCCCCTATATAGAGATTTCTATTTATAAAAAATACTTTAATCTGCACTTGTTTTTCTCCAAGCCTCGCCCTGCGGGCTCGGCTTTATTTTGGTTCGCTTCGCCTATTTTTTCTTTTGCAAATCTGCTAACCAGTTTATACATTGGTTCATTAGAATTTTTTAATTGGGAATTTTTAAAAGACATTGAATAAATTTAAACTATCAACCAATAAAACCTCAATGAAAAGATAATAAATTATGAGAAAAGAATGGTGTATTTAAAAAAAATCAAAAGCGTAGACTCGGAGGTTTGCCTCCTAAAATATGAAGAGCGCTCCTTATTTTTTCTCAGTTCTGCTACCCCATAAGCACCTTAATTTCTGTTTAGGGCTGCTCTTATCACAGTCTGACCCGTTTCGCAGAAGCAAGGTCGAACAGGACAAAACCTCACAGTCCAAACAAGGACTCCGCATATTCTAAGTCACTTGCCTCCTTGCAGCCTGCCTAAAGCCCGTTTGCAAATGGCGCAGGGCTAACGCGCCGGCCTAGTCTACAAAATATCAAGAGTTAATGTATTTTTAAAGGTTTGCAAAGCGCGCCTGCGGGCGCGCTTAATTTTCTGATAACATCTTATAACCCTGCTTTATTTTCAGTAAGCTCCTTGGAATTTTTTATTTTTAATATGAATTAAATCGTATGATTACCCAATGTATCAACAGAATAAGATTTACAAAATAAAAGCGCGAAGCCACACAAGTTATAGAAAGGCGAGTGAGCACATGAATTACAATTCAATTCCAAGATGTTCTTGAAGTGATTTTGCTTTATTCAATGCTTTGTGCAAAACAGAAGTATACTTTATAACTCCTGTATAAGATTCAAATAGTTCACAAAAATCTTTCTCCAATTTTCCTAGCAATTCCTGCCTTTTTTTATCATACCTAATCAAAACCGAATTTCTTCTTTCATAATAGATTCTTACAACAGATAAAATATTTCCGGTCCCGCCTTCTCTAAAATCCTCTGGTAGTTCTAAATCTCTTAACAAATCAACAAGATATCTTCTTAATCTCTCAAATTCTGTCTGAGGTTCTTCTTTTTCACAAGAGTCTGTTTCTCCTTCACTAAGTTTTTGCTGCAATTTTTGTAATCTTTGTTCAAGAACCATTTTACCTCTTTGCTAAATATACAATCAGGGTTATAAATAATACTACGCTTCCAACTGCGAGAACTATGCTCAAAGCCCAAAGCATAATTATCACTAATGGATCATTAAGATAGTTTTCAGCTCCAAATGTGAAATTTATTGAATAATCTTTCTGCGGTTGCTGTTGAGAAACAACATTTCCTGTGATAGTGCTTGTGCTTGAAGGAACTGGTTGAGTATATGTTGTTGTTGAAACAGGGCCTAAGACAAGCCCGCCTGTTGAATTAATTCCGTACAATAATCCATTTTGGTAAATATAAGTTACTGAACCATCGCCTTGAGGAAATGTTGTTCCTGTTGTTGAAGTTGAACTTGTTGAAGCTCCATCTGAAATAAACAGCACTTCTTCATCAGATACTTTATCTCCGTTGAACAATACTTCTGCTGTAACTGCATATTCTCCCGCTTGCACATCTGAAGGAATTCTAAATGTTAAAGTTTTTATTGCTGTATCATCCTCGCCATTTTCTTCCAAGTCAAATGGCTCTGAACGCAAGCTAATTCCCAAAGCAGAATTGAATATTCTTATAACTACATCGTCCTGTGCATCAGAACCGACATTTTTAACTCTTACATTAAATTCAACACTATCGCCTTTTTGTGCATCAGAAGGAATAACTTCAAAACGAGTTATTTCAAGGGCATCATCAGGGCGGTTGACACTTATATCTATGTATTTTGAAGTGCATTCTCTGTCGCTGTTTTCTGCATATGCATAAATCACAAAATCATTTCCTTCATCAGCATCTGAAGGAATTTGCAATTCAAACTCGACTGTCTCTGAATCTCCATCATTTATTCTTACAGAATCATCTTCACTGTCGATTGATTCATCTTCATTAATATCATATAAATGCGATTCAACATTAATTCTGCTTGTTGAATCCAAGTTATTTTTAAGTTTTAATTCAACTGCAATTTTATCTCCTATATCAAAATCATCTCCTTTGTCAGGATTTTTTATTGTAAGTTCTAAGTTATTTGAAGGAGCATCACAGCGAGGCGCATCTGTAAGATTAATAGGACGCTGAATGCACTGAACAGAACAGCACGAATTCGTATCACTTGCTGAAAGAATATTCCCTGGACATATCTGGCTTGAAGAGCAGATAAATCCAGATTGCTGCGAACATGTTGGCTGAGGGCCGACTATGAATGCTGAAAAGCTTGTTACGTTAAATCTTAGGTTATGATTTACATAATCAATATTTTCGCATAAGGTTCCAGGGCATAAACTTCCTCCTGAAAATATATATCCTGAATTATAATAAATTGTAGGAGTTCCTGAATTAGGAAGAGCATATAATGTAATTCTTGCAAGCTTGTTTCCTAAAGAAGGATAGTGGTTTGTATCAATTCCTGCTGCAAATTGGATTATATTTGCATAGCTATCAAAATCAACAACATCTCTTAAATCAACTGGCTCTAAAAATTCTATTTTTCCAATGCCTACTCTTTCCAAAACAAGATAAACATTTTCCAAATCAGAGTCATTCATTCCTGTGAAATTTGTTGTGTTTCCATTAAATGTATCTGCTATTGGAATATTGCTTGCCCTTGCATTCCAAACTTTTTGAACTGCATATTGAGAATCATTTACAATAACTTTTATTTCATAGATTCCTGCTCCAGGTGCATTAAATACAAACGAGTTTCCTAATGCCTGGAAAGAATCATTCACATACCATTTTACCAAAACTTGCGCAGGAGCGCTGTCTATATCAAACCAGCTAATTGAAAAATTTTGTATTCCGTTTTCTGTTAAAATAGGAATATTTGAAGGAGAGTATGAAGTTATATAAGGTGCATCGTTTACATTTGTAACATTTATTCTTACAGTATAAGAATCAGTTGCGCCGTCGTCATCTGTAACTCTTATTGTGCATATTGCTGCATTTATACCTACGCCTGACCAGTTTGCAGCAGGGCGTACTCCAAACATTCTATCACTTATGCTGCAATCAACACGGCTTGCATTTTCCTGCGAAATTGCATAACTTACTATATATCCGTCTGAATCAGTTGCATTAAGAGGAATGCTGTCTATAAATCCGCTGTCTTCTTCTATCTGTATATCTGAAATTGGCTCCAAATGAGGAGGGTTGTTGGTTTCAGAAGAACAGCTCACTGAAATCAAACCTCCGTCATTGAAGTCTCCATTTCCGCCATTAGAAAATACAGAATTATTATTGCAGTTTGTATTTAATGTGATAAAAATTCTAAAAGCGCTTCCTGTGCTGAAATTAATATTATCTCCTGTGTCAAAATATCCGCTTCCTCTTATTGAAGTCGGAATTTTTGAATCATCAACTGTTCCTGTGTAAAATGCGCCAACATTATTTCCTGAAGTGACTTCCAAAGTGTAAGAAGTTCCTGCTGGCGCAGGAATTCCATCTAATAAGATTTTTCCTCTTGCATAATTAACCATTAAATCATCTGAAGTTAAACCTGTTGAATTTGTGTTGTTTCCAACAGAGTTTGCTATGCCTCTTGTTGAAGATGTGAATTGCCATGCAGTGCTTCCATCTGGAATTCTCTGCCAGGTATTATCATTTCCATCATTATCTGCCATTGTTGGGGTTTCATCAATTTGAGTATCTGAAGAATCTTT
>JAGVXO010000006.1 GCA_018303755.1 Candidatus Pacearchaeota archaeon | reverse complement strand
ACAACAGAAGCTGTTGAATTTTACATCAAAGAATCACAGCAGAAACATTGGTTTTAACTTTAACACGCCCCGTGGCTTTAGCCCGTGGGTAGTTGACAGGAGAATTATGGAAATGATAAATATCCCAAGAGCCGAATATGAAAGATTGAAAATGCAGGCAAATATAGATGTAGATTTATTAAAACAATTAGTCAGAAGTGTAAAAGATATTAAAGAAGGCAGATTAATTCGAGTGAAGTAGCGATTAAATTAACTATCCTGCGGGTTATTTTCTTTTATCAGTTTTTCTATCTCTTCCCTGAAAAATTCAAGAAATAATCTTATTGTATTAATTGTTTTTTGCTGGTCTTTTTTACTGCTTATTGCAACCATATAAACTGCCTGCAAATCTTCATAAATTAGATAATAAATCCTGTAGTTTTCAAATCTTGATTCCTGAAACCATTTTGTCCCTAAGGGATTTCCATATTCTAAATTTTCAGTTAGTCTCTCCTCAATTTTATCTATTCTGTCTTGAATATTTTTATCATATTTTTCAATTTCTTCTTGAAAGCCAACAGAACGAAATACCTTATACTTCTTCATATAAATACTACATAGAAAGAGATTAAAAATTCTTCTTTTTAATCTTATTATACTAACCTTGCGTACTAATTCTCCCCTGATTTAAGCTTTTTAAGAACTGTTTCTGCTGTACCAAGATAAAGAATAACTCTTTGTATTACTTTGCTGCCTTTTCTAATTGATTCTACAATATAATAATATGTTCTATTGCCTCTTTTATTTGCTCGGATATACATACTAATAATATGAGCACTACATTATATAAGCTTTTCTATAGTATAATATATATAAATATGTATAGAAAAGCAGATGTATAGTGAACACTACAATTATTAAAAAATGATATACCCTAATAAAGAATTCAGAAGGCTCGTTGAATTTATCAACGAGGGAAGAGAAGATAAATCCAAGAAGATTTATGTTGATAGAGAACCAAGGAAGATAGATTGGGTTGCGTACAATCTATCTCAGATTAATAATATTAAAGAAACAATAGCATTTATCAACGAGGAAGTTGATAAATGTCAAAATCCCAAGAGAAAAGTTGGAAAGCCATTAACAAATCCTAAACTTTTATGCAAAGCAATTCTTATTTGTGAGGCATTTGGATTAACAGAAAGAGACGCACAAGGATTTATAGAAGTATTTGGAATATCCGCAAAGATTATAGAGAAAATTGATGACAGAGTTATAGGCAATGCCTATAACAGGCCAGAAGTTGCGTACATATTAAAACAAATATTTGATAGAACAAAAGATTCAGATGGAATATTGATGGGCGATGGAAGTGGATTAGAAACTTCAAGAAAACAAAATTATGGAATGAATAAAAGTTCAACAAAAGAGTTTCTTACTTCTATTGTTGATTCAAGAGAAATAATACAGGCTTTTGATTTTTCTGGTGAAGATGAATGCAAAGCAATGCATTCATTAATCGAAGAGGTGGATGGAGAAAGTTTAAGATTAGATGCAGGATTTAATGATAGGGAATTAGTAAGAAAGATAGTTGAATTTGGAATGGTGCCTTATGTTTATCCAAAGAAAATCAATAAAATGAATGGCGATGATTCTTGGAGAGAAATGTATATTGAATTTATGATTGATATTATTGAATGGCTTCAGGAATATTATTTAAGAGTTCATTGCGAAAGTTTTCATTCTGCATTCAAGAGGGTTTATGGAAATTTAACAAAAGTTAGATACCATAGCAAATTTGTTCAAGTAATGACAAGAATAATCTTGCATAACAGAGCAAGATTATCTTACTTTAGGAGAATATAGATTAATATGTACGCAAGGTTTATTATACTTAAACACTTATATACTAAAGAAGAATAATCTTTATAATGCTATTATCTTTCTCTAAAAAATGATAAAAAGACTCACTGAAATTGACCATTTGGAAGCCGCATTACCCTTATTGGTATCGGCAGGAGAATATTTTAAACAAAATACTTCAGGATACGTGATTTGTGCTTCTTCTTCAACTACACCGCAGGGTCTTCCCTCTGTTCAATATATATTTGATCTTTTTGAGAAATTGCCAGAAGGTCACCCATTAAAAAATAGATTCAATTCTGAAAAAATAAGAGGAGGATATAATACTCTTAAACGCCTGAAATTTGATCCAACGAGAAATTATGAAGAGTTAAGAGCGCACCTTACTCCTTGTCCCTTTGCCTAATTTTTTCTAAAATTCAGAAAACATACTCAAATATGTAGGATACCCAAATATTCTTGGCTCCCAAAGTCCCGCCCTTTCCAGTAATTCTTTTCCTTCTCTAAATGCCTTTGATAATTCATGATATTGTTTACAAGCCCAATGAGTGCAATCGACTTTTCCTTCTCTATTACACCCATAAGTTAAACTGATAACATTTCCATCTTCTGAACGAATTAATTTAAATCTTTTTTCATCAAGGTTAAATTTTCTATTTTCACCCATTTTATCTCTTTCTCTTTCAATATAATCATGAAATTGCAGCAGGTTATCTTCTAAATCTTTAGAGATACATCCTATGCCTTTTCCAATATACACTCCAGGGCGCTTGAAAGTTACAATGATAATTGCCCCTTTTGCTATGTTTTCTAAATCTTCCCATCTTAAGATTTGTTTAGGTTTTAACATGGTTTTTTTGTTATTTTAGAGATATTTGAATGTTTATAATAATTATTGAGATAGCAAATTCGTAAAACTTTCATTAGTTACAATTTATAAATGTGCTTTTCCCCTAGAATGCGCAACTGCTGTTGCGTTTATTTAATAAGAAAACTAGGAAGGGGCACTTCTTATAATGAGAACTATCTGGCTTTCCTTCTTGTATATTGTGGAAGATTGCTTGCTGTATGATATTTATCCCCGGGAATTCCACGGAGTTCTATAATCGAAAGTAAATTAATGCAGAGTGCAGCATTTTGAATCAATCTTTTTTTAAGTTCAACATCTGCATGTGGATTTTTGGGGTCTATATCATCAATTTTGCAGATTCTCTTTTCAAACATCCTTTTCCATTCTTCCAGAGGCCAGCTGTCATTTTTATCCCCCCATAAATAATCTTGAACTCTCCTTGCATATTGCACCATCTCTGCAATATATCTTCTTTCTATATCCAGACGCTTTTTCATAGATTTTTTATTTTGATACATATCATTTTTCAGATTATTCTATTTTTAATCTTTATCATTCTAGACTTGATACTATTAAAATTATCGAAAGTGCCCCTTCCCACCTAAACTCTTCCCCTGACCACCCAGCACATTTGTAAACTTTTGCTCAAACAAATTGTAGAATCCTCGCAAACCTCTTCAAGATAGTTCGTTCCAGCCTAAAAAAGATAAATCTTTTTGGGTCACTCACTTCGAAGAGGGTAACTAATTTCATTGTCGGAAGTTTTAAAAACAAAATTAACCTGATTTAAGTAATAAAAGATGGTGAATAAAGTTTCTAAGAAAAAGAAAGACAGAAAACTATTTCCTGTTCTTGATTTGAAATCTGACAAAGACATAGCAATGGATTTTTCAGTCAAGGTATATAGGCAGTTTGATAAAATTGTAAAAGCAATTGTTTTATTCGGCTCTTCTGCAAAAAACAGCGCAACTCCAAATTCAGATATTGACTTGATAATTATTATTGACGACGCGGCAGTTCAGTGGGATCAGGAATTAATTGCATGGTATAGAGAAGAGCTTGGAAAAATTGTTGAGGCGAACCGCTATAAAAAAGAACTCCACATAAATACTGTGAAATTAACAACGTGGTGGAGTGATTTAATGAAAGGAGACCCGACTATTTTGAATGTTCTCCGCTATGGAGAGGCAATGGTGGATATTGGAGGATTTTTTAATCCATTAAAGTCATTATTAATTCAGGGAAGAATCAAGTCAACTCCAGAAGCAGTTTATATGGCGCTTAATCGTGCGCCTGCGCATTTTATGAGAAGCAAGATGGCTGAACTTGGCTCTATCGAAGGTTTATTCTGGGCAATGGTTGATTCTGCACAAGCAGCTTTAATGTCAGCCCAAGTTGCACCTCCTTCACCTGAAGAAATTCCTTTAATGTTAAAAGAGACATTTGTTGAAAATAAGATGTTGAAAATGGATTATGTTATATGGTTCAGGGATTTGTATGCAATCCATAAGCAGATTGACCACAGAGAAATAACTGATTTAAAAGGAGTTGAGATTGACAAATGGCAGGCGCGAACAGAGGAGTTTATAGGCGTGATGACACGGTTGGTGAAAGAGCTGGTGAAATAAATTTTCGGATATAATTAATATAATTTATTTTGCTAACATGCCATAATTTTGCCTTATTTTAAGCGAGCTCATTGGAGTTCATTTTTTTAAATAAATTTTATCCAATATCAAATAAAATATCTAAAAAACTAATGTATAAATGGCGCAGGATTTCAAAAATATTAAAAGGCGCGAAGCGCATCAATAATTATTGATTATCCCAATAATATTTATATAATCCTTTTTATTCTAGTTGAGATGAGCGCATCTCAAATTTCAAAACCCAAAAGCATCTGGGCAGAACCATTAATTTCAAGCAGAGTTGCAGGAGCTCTTCAAAGAGTTGTTTTACAAGCAAAAAAAACACAGAATGATTTGCAGGCTCTTTGTGATGGATTGAATTTGGTAGCAGAGCTTGTTCCTGGAGGACGGGCATTTGATAGATACTCCAGATTTATAGATGAAAAGAAAATAGTATATTATGGGGGATTAGAAAGAGAGCTTAATGCTCTGAAAGATTATAGACAAGTGCTGGAAAAAGCAATGGAAGATAATTATGCTGGAAGCCGTGAAGAACTCCTAAAAACCTGTAATTTTTTTGAGGAATTTACAGATTATTTATTGAGGCATATGTAATTGAATTTTCAAGAATAAAAAGGTGTATAATATACTGATTATTTCTTTAAAGATTTCATACCCTTGTCTTATTTTACATCTCTTCAATTTACTTTTCTTTTTTATTTTAAAATAAATTAAAGCATTTGAATAATGAATATATAGGCAGATTAGAGATTTGAAGAATAAATGGGCGCGAAGCGCCAATCTGAATTAAATTATTAAGCAACTTCAGCTTCTTCGTCTGCGTCTGGCGCTTTTGGCTCTGTCGGCTTTACACTAATTCTTGCTAAATTATAAGCAATGCTATGTTTCTTTGCTTTGTCTTCGTCAGTTTCATATTTAAGTGCTCCGAAGTTTTCAGCGTGATATTCTTTTAATCTTGCATAATTTATTTTTCTGTCTTTGCCTTCGCCTTCTACAAAGTTTTCAACAACTGCCCTTAAATGGCTTTCAACATAATCTGCAGCAAGCTGTTTTCCGAAGTCAGTTGCAACTATCTTTTCCACATCTTTCCCATCTTTGTCTTTTACTTTCACTTTTTGAGTTGCAATTCTAATTATAAAAGCATCATAATTAGGGCAAGTACCATCAAATGGTTTTAGATATTCTGCAATGTTTGGCTCGTCTGAACCTTTTGTGGAGTATATTCTTTCTTGCATTTCAAAGTATTTTCTATGCTTTTTATGAGTATCATCATGACCTGATGATGGAGCGACTAAAGTTAAAACAGAAGGCAATTGTTTTTCTGCAAGAATTTCAAGAGTTCCTTTTATATCTCCAATTACTGCATCAACGACTTTTTTTTGAGCATCTCTTGCAAGTGATTTTGCAGCTCCTGCAACAAACTGCGGTTCTGCAGTCAGGTAAAAATCAACCCCTGGATGAGGTCTTAGTTTAACTGCCTCACTTCCAATAAGTGCTCTTGCTCCTTGATTATATTTTTGCTCTTCTTCTGATTCTGGCGCAATAGTCTTACTAAGAATTTCAGCCCCTTGACTAACTCTATGTTCAAGGTCTATATTCTCCTGTAAAACTTCTTTAACTGCCATTTTCTTTTTTATTATTAATTTATTATACTTTTTCTATGCACGTCCTCTTTATAAATCTTTCTATATGTGTTATTAAGTAGTGGTAACAAAGGAAAGGTTTAACTATCTTCTTAAAATTGCAGGGATATAATTTTCTTCAAACCATTCATCTACTGGCTCTCCGAGGCGACTAAGCTCTCTGTCTAACTTAAATTGTCCACGAGGCACATCATAAGTTTCTTTTCTTTCTTCGCAACTCATTTCCCATCTTTTGCTTTTAAATCCTAATACCTTATAATGCATACCTCTTGATTTATTTATCAGATTCTCTACTATCACTGTGAATTCATCAACAGGCGCAAGAGTTTTTAATAATTTTTCTTGTATTCTTTCAATTTCTTTTTGCTGGTTGATAATGCATACTATCCATAAATGCCTCATTACTTCCTGCTCTGCAGTATCTGTTTTAACATAATACCTTATTTGCCTTGCAACTTCCATAAATAAATCAAAAATAAATGATTTATATTAATTTGTATATTGAGATTCACGCGCTTTTTCTTTTTCTTTCGCCTGTTTCAAAAACAACATCAGACAGCTCTCCTCTTTCATGAAGAATTCTTCTGAATTTTTTCTCTTCAAAACTATTTGGATATCTTCCATATACTTGCTTGAAATGTTCTCTTGTGCTGTAATGGGCATGTTGATTATGTTCTGTTAATGAATCCTTACTTTTAAAACGAGAGTGATATCTTTGTTGATAAATTAAAAATGCAATTCCAAGTGTAATAAACATAATCCCAATAATCAAACTTGTGCCTGAGGAAATTTTTTTTAATCCAACAACTGCACCTAAGAGGGCTGTCTGGGAGCTTAGAATAAGGATAATTCCAGTTAAGATTAAGATAATTCCTAAAATCCTATTTTTGTTCATAATGTTTTTAACAATTTGAAGTATAAAAATATTTTCTTAGAAATTAAAAGACAGGAAGTTTGTATAATATTTGTTTTAAATATCACAAAACCATTTGAGTATACCCGCACTAAAGTGTGGAATTTGTGCTTGGGTTTTGGGAGAACCGGGAAAAATCTATACATTTTAACTCCAATCTAAAGATTGGAGATTTTTCACGAGTATTAATCATTAAAAAATATCAAGCACTTCATCAAGCTAGTCGTCTTTTAGGCTGGATTCTGATTTTGGAATTTGCATTTCTTTTGATTCTCCTTCGCCAAAAAGAGCTTTCAGAGCAGCCATTTCATAAGCGTCGTCGTGGTGTTTGAATTCTGTGTTTGATGCAACATAAGATGGGGCATTTAGTTTTTTACTGAACTGCTGGGGCTCTGCAGATTGTTCTGAACATCCTGCTTCTTCTGTGAATTCAGCATTTGAAATTTCTTTGCTTATTTCTTCTTCAATTTCTTCAACAAGTTTTTCAGGATTTTTTTCGTGTTTGCTGCTGAATTTATTTTCATAACGGCTATCAAATCTGTTTTTTTGCTGATTGTTTTTTTCATTTTTCTTATAGATATTTTCAGCAGATTTATTTTCTGTATTTCCGTTTTTTTCAAGCTCTGCAACATATGAAGATATTGTGAAAGCAGCGTCAGCATTTACAGAAATGCTGTTGATTTCATTTTCAACCAGAAATTTGACCATTTCCTTGTTGCTTCCTGCCTGTCCGCATATACTCGATTCAACTTCCATTTCTTTGCATGTTCTTATCACCCTTTTAATTGCATTAAGCACAGCAGGGTGCAATTCGTTATATAAATACTGCACACTTTCATTGCCCCTGTCAATTGCAAGGGTATATTGGGTTAAATCATTTGTTCCAAAACTTACAAAATCAATTCCTTCTTTAAGCAAATCTTTTATAATCAGGCATGCGGCAGGCGTTTCAACCATAATTCCTATTCTCACATTGCTTAATCCAATAAGCCCAACATTTTTCGCAATTTTTTTTGCTTCTGAAATTTCATTTGCAGAAATTATCTGAGGCATCATAACTCCGAAAATTTTATCTGAGTGTTTAAGTACGCACTTTTTTACTGCTCGGAACTCTGCTTCAAGCAGTTTTGGATTTTTCAAAGAAAATCTTATGCCGTGCATTCCAAGCATTGGATTTATCTCTATATTTTTTGGGGCACCTTCAAGGGCGCTGTATTCGTCGCTTCTTATATCTGAGGTTCTTATCCAAATCTCCTTAAATTTCTCAGATATTTTTAAAATTCCTTCTGCAAGCATTTCAGAATATTCTTCCAAGATATTATTTTTTAAGTAAAAATGCGGATGTTTCCCATTTGAGGCAATTATTCCTTCTAATCTTAAAAGTCCTATTGATTTTGCCTGAGTTTTTGCAGCTCTTTCAGCAGCTTCTGGTAAATCTACCATTACTTTTATTTTTGTTTTTGTAGCAACTATTGGTTTTACTTCTGATTCAACTGCTTCTGCTTTTCCAGAATAAACCTTTCCTCTGAATCCATCTACAGTGATTATTTGTTCGTCTTTTAGGAGATTTGTTGCATTGCCTGTTCCAACAACTGCAGGAATTCCCATTTCTCTTGATACAATTGAGGCATGACAAGTTAATCCTCCTTCATCAGTCACAATTGCAGATGATTTTTGCATTGTAACAACCATATCTGGATTTGTCATTTTTGTAACTAGGATGTCTCCTTTTTTTACTTTTGAAAGTTCATTTATACTATGAACAATTTTTACTGCTCCTGACGCAATTCCAGGAGATGCAGCTAATCCGTGCAGAATTGGCTCTCCATGCACCTCTCCCTGCTTTTTTTTAACAGAAGTGGTTATTGGCCTGGTTTGAACAATATAAATCTCCCCTTTTTCAAGTGCGAATTCTATATCCTGCGGTTTGCCATAATGCTCTTCAATCTTGATAGCAAGATTTGCAAGGGATTTTATCTCGCTTTCAGTTAATACCTGCTCATTGCCTCTTTCTTCTGTAAGCCTAACATCAATATTTTCGCCATTTGAATTTCTTGTTATTGCAATCTTTTTCTGCGATATTTTTTTGCTTATTATTTTTAATTCTTCTGAAACTTCATAAGTGTCTGGCTTTATTCTTCCAGAAACAATGCCTTCGCCCAATCCAAAAACCGCCTCAATTACAATATTATTATTTGATTCAACTGGATTTTTTGAGAACATCACGCCTGATTTGTCAGAATCAACCATTTTCTGCACAACTGCTGCGAGTGCGAATTTTTCTTTTGAAAATCCTTTTTTCTTCCTGTAATATATTGCCCTTGCAGTGAACAAGCTCGCAAAAACTTTTTTCACAGCCTCAATAATTTCCTTATCTCCTTTAATATTAAGGTATGTTTCCTGCTGCCCTGCAAAACTTGCGCCTGCTAAGTCTTCTGTTGTTGCACTTGAGCGCACGGCAACAAATGACTTTTGATGAAGATTTTTAAGTATATGAAGTGCATCACTTTTCGCCATACTTAATGTTTTTTTATCAATGCTTAAATCTTCATATGCTTCGAGTATTTCATTTTTTAAATCATCTGGCATTTCTGCGCTTGAAATAATCTTTCTTATTTCTAATGCTTTTTCTTCGAGCTCAGCAGTATTATCGACGTTTATGCTGTTAAGAAGAGAGTTTATTTTTGGAGTTAATTTTGCAGAGTCAAGAAAATGATAATATGCATTTGTTGTAATAACAAATGCCGGCGGAACCGGCAGCCCCGAATTAAATATCTCTGCAAGATTAGCGCCCTTGCCTCCTGCAATCTGCCCAGAATCTTTGTTCAGTTCAAAAAGCCAGCGGATATAACCCATATCGCCTACTTTTTTTAATTCATCCATGTTAGGTTTAATTAAAGTGCATTAATAAATTTTGTTATGTGCGATTATCTTTGTTTTATATGTTATTTATGTTCTTAATATCTTCTTGCAATTGTTTCAAGCCCTTGTTTAGAATGAATGTTTTTAATACCCCCGAATAATTGTTCTGCTCTTTTAATAATCTTACTTATATTTGGGTTTCTGGAAACATAATCTGGAATAGTTTCCTGAGGATTTATCATTAAGGCAGATATTCTTTGGGCAATTGCATTAGCAAGGGAATAAAACTCATTTTCAGAATCGCTTAGAAGAGATGAGTTAGTGGGCATTTTATATGCAACGAATTCATTACATTGCAATGCAGGAAAAAAATGCATGCCCTTAAACCTGTCTGTTAATGAACCATAAGGACTTCTAATGTCTGTTCTTAATCCAATTACTGGTTTTCCCATTAATTGTGCATAGGAAATTTCTGTAACGACCCCTTCATCAATTGGTTCATCGAGATTTGCTAAGATTACATCACTTCTCGGGAGAAGGAAACCCATATCAAAATGATAAATAATCTCCTGAACTGCAGTCGGTATTTCTTCTTGAGAAAGAGTTTCTTTAAGCGTCTCTGCCAAATCCGCAAATTCAAAACCATCTCTTTGCGGAAAATTCGTTTTATAACCTCTTCTTTCAAGAGCTTTAACAATACAGGAATTAAAATGGGCTTCTCTGGCATTAAACAAAGCAGCTGCAATATAAACCGATATTTTTTCTTGCATATTTTTTTTAATTCAGGAAGAATTTAAATATTTATGTTCTCTATTGATATAATTGCAATAAGAATTATCTTTTCAATTCAATTACAAGAAGCGCAACTCCTAAAAATGTGAAAAAAGCCCCCCACAATACTCCTGATTGAAGAGAAAGCTCATTTTTTGCAATAACTGCGCCGATTATTGGTATTTTTGTATTTAAGATTATAATTATCCCAAGCACGATGGAGATTATACTTTCCGTGATAAAGAAAGTTTTTGTATTTATCATATCAAATTTAAATTATTGGGATATATAAAGTTTGTTAGGTTGAATATTTTTCCACTATACCATTACTTTTCCTTATTTTACATTTTCTCCTTGAAGGTTTATTTTTACATAATCTTCTTTATTGTTATAAATTAAATGACTTGAATATAAATTAATTGATGTATAAACAGATTAGAGATTTGCAAAATAGATAGGTGAGCGAAGCGAACACTATATTTATTCTGTTAACATCCAATAACTTTCCTTGTTTAATGTTTTTTAAATTGCACTTTATTTTTTCATTAAATATAAATTAAAGCATTTGAAGAACCAATATACAAATGGCGTTGGATTTGAAAAATAAAACAAGCGCGAAGCGCACTAAAATAAATTTTTCTAACATCCCATAATTTCTCCCCACATTTTACCTTTTTTTAGTTTGTCTTTATTTTTTCAATTAATCTTATTCCATATTAAATTGTATAAATTCAAGCATATTAATAAGTTCACAGATTTGCAGAATAAATATATTAAAAATTTTACTGGTTTTTCACAAGCGTAATTGTTGTCCTTCCAGGAAGCTTTGATTTTACTGCATTAAACGCTGCCCTGATTATTCTTATGCTTTTGTCTCCAGAGGCCATTGCTGTAAAAATCCTTTGTCCAGGTTTTATAAGCGCAGCTCTGCCTATTGTTTTCCCAAAAGACCTCTGCATTCCCGTTTGCATTCTGTCACTTCCTGCTCCTGTAAGCATTTTATTTTCTCTTAAAATATGGTGCGGATAAACACTTAGTTGAAGATAAAACTGCCCTGGAATAAGTTTGTCAAGCTCTCTTGTAACATACTGCCTTGATGCTTCAAGGGCATTATCCCTTGCCTGAATTTTTTCAGTGCTTACAAGAGAAATAGTATATTCAAAATTGCCTGCTTTTGCTTTTATTCCTGCAGTAAATTTTGGAATTTTAATCTGCGGAACTGTTTTTATAAAACTTTTTGATTTTTTCTTTGATATTCTTGTATAAGGGCGTGTGTATTTCTTTGAGTATGCACATGCTTTTCTTAATGCTACCATTTTAGTTTGTGACTCCTATCATTAAAGAATAATTATTCAAATATTTAAGAAAATTAGGATATCTGGAAATTATAGTAATATCCCTAAACATTGTTTCTACTGCTCTAAATTGATAGTGTTGCATTCTTTCTTCATCACTAAATTCAACTAACTCAACTACTCTCTCGCAATCTATTCCGCTCATTTTATTTCAACCTCGTTTGTTAATGCCTGTCCTGGTAGTCCTTTTTCAAATATTGCCCTTACAAGCCCTTTGTTTCCATGAGCTCCCGAAATTTTACCTTTTATTTTTTTTCCTGACTTTGAAGTCCATACAACCTCTTTTCCGACGAACTTTTCAGCTTCTTCCCTGTCTTTTGCATTTACTTCTATGAGAAAATGTTTTTCTTCAATTACATGCCTTCCACGCCTGAACTGAACAATCATTCCATTCATTTTAATCACCTAATTAACCAGATAAGAGTGTTTAAAAAGCTTTTTAAAAAGCTTTTTGGATTTGAAAGTGCATTTGTGAAAGATATAAAACTTTAAAAATAGAATAATTTAAGGAGAGATATGGAAGATAAAGAAGTTTATACACCTCAGGAAGTTGTCCAAATGCTTGAAAATTATAGAGAATATTTTTTAGAGGTAAATAATGCTGGAACACAAGAGGATATTCAAAGAGTTAAACACATGTATGGATTGCACATTCCAAATAATGTTAGGGAGGGATTAGATGCAGGTCTTCTTGCTATGTTAGCAATAGCTTGGGATATAATGTAGGCAATTGGTAAATTGGTAATTTGTACTCTGAAATTTTTAATAATCTAAATCACAATCTCGAAATCGCCGAGCTCTTTTCTTATAAGCTCAAAAATCTTAGGAGAGAATTTTATCTGCAGTTTTCCTTTTTGAGATGCAATTGCTTTATTGAGCGCTTCTGGATTTGAATTCTCAACTTTGTCAGTTATTTTTTTGATTGATTGCCCTTCTATTAAAAATGCTTCCTGCTCTGTGAAAATAAGTTCTGCCCTGTTGTTTTTGTAAATAATCTGCATTCTTGATTTGTCAATTGCAACCAGGTCGCATCTCTGCCCATAATCAATAAGATGATTCATTAAAATAACAGAATCTTTTCTCACGCTTTCTGCATTTTTTGTTTTTCCTTTTTTCATGTCAGCTACAGCAGTCTCTATATCTTTAATTATAGAAAGCATTTTTTGAGGCATTTTGCCTTTTTTAACAAGCTCTTTGTCAAAAGTGGAGATTAATTCTTTTCTTGATTTTTTGCCTAGAAGATTTGCAAGAATTTCAAATACTTCGTGTTCAATCTGCTCTATTGTTTTTTTCTGCACAGCTTTTTCAATCTGCTCTCTCAACTGCTTCATTCTTTTTATATAATCCTCCATTTCTTTAAGAAGAGTGTCAATTTCCTCTCCTTTCATTTTTTTGAGTTTTCCGTGTTCATAATCCTTAAATAACCTAACTGCTCTTTCAAGTGTTTTAACATATTTTGCCTCAATTAATTTCTCTTTATCATGAAATATCTCCTTAAATACTGTTGGAGTTTCCTTGTGCGTCGGTGGAGCCAAGCCATAAAGCATAAGCAATGCTTGTGATGGAGTTAAAACTCCGTAATAAATATCAATCATTGCATCAATTAATCTTCTATTAACTGTATCAGCTGTTTTGTCGCCCATTGACATGAACATATCAATTGCTTCTGGAGATGGCTTTATTTTTCCCATCTTAAGAAGAAGCTTCCAAGGAGTGAATGTTCCTTTGTCGTAAAGTGCAACTCCATCTCTTATAAAAGTAAACATCACAGGATGCGCGTCTTTTACAGCTTCCCAGAAATCAGTTAATAAATAAATTTGCGGTTCAAGCTTATTTTTAACTCCTGCAATTGCAGACGCTTCTGGAATATATTGATAAATAATACTTCTTAATCTTTCTCTTAATTCCAGTCTTGGCATTCTTTTGACATCTGTATCATCAATTATCACAAAAACATCAATATCAGAAGTTTTTGTTGCAGTTCCCCTTACTAGGCTTCCTGCGATAACATAACTGCTCACATATTTTTCAAATTTTCTTAAAACCAGGCTTTTGTGCACTTCTGCAACTCTTAAAGCGCCTAAAAGCCCCTTGTCATAAAGCGGAAAAGCCATTGCAACTGCACTGCTTAAGTCATACCTTGAATCCATTAAAAAATTCCAGATATCAACAGGAGTTATTATGTGAAACCAGGCTTTTGGCTTCATTTCTTTTGTTAGTTCAAGAAGCTCTTTTTTTATTTTTGGAATATTTTTAAACTGCTCTTCTGGAATTATATGCACAATGTGAATTCTTTTTTCATTTTTTTCTGATTCAGGAATGTTTTCTTCCTGCTCAATTTTTGGAACATACTGCTGAGGAAGAATTCCTATTGCAATTGTAAATGGATATTTTTTAGTTATATTATCCTTTAATTTATCAAGCTCTTTTTTCTGCTTGTCAATTTCCTTTTTTTCATGTTCTGAGATCTCTGGCATTCCGCCTGCAGGAATATATTTAGGATTATTAATCTGCTCGTTCAGATTTTTTGGCGTTGTTTGTTTTTCCATTTTGTATACTAGATAATATATTTTGCAGTTTATAAATTTAGGTAGAAGAGAGGTTTATAAAACTTTTGTAATATTTTGGCAATTATGGAGAACCATTGGTTGTGCGATTTCTAACTCTGCATTTACGACAAGTTCCTCTTAAAAGTTTGCGGCATTTTCTGCAACCATTTTTCGGCATAAAGAATGCAGGAAATTTGACTTTATTAATGCTTTGTATTTGTTTTACGCCCTTTTAATATAATTTTTCTGCCAGATTTTTTCTTTTGTTTCCAGCAAATTAAGAATAAAATGCCTATGAGGAAAGCAATTCCGGAGATTTGAAATATCCATAACAAAACCATTTGCCATGTTTCTGCTCGTGTTATTGCAAATACTATATATAACAATCCTGCTGATATAAAAGCAACTGCTCCAACTAATTCATGCTTCCAAGAGATTATTAAGATAATCAATAAAATAAGTGACGGAAGATTATGCATAAATAATCCTAAAAATGTTTCCCAGAATCCATAATTTCCATCAAAAACATCCAGAGAAAACAATGCTAAGAATAATATAAATAAAATCGCCAGTATTCTCGGCGTCCAGAATATGAATTTATTAATTTTCACCATCTTTTATCCTTTTCTTGGTATAAAATAACTAAACCAAATAAACCAAAGCAGCCATAAAGCACCAAACCAATCCTGTGTTAGAATTTCAGGAATTCCCCAGAATCCTAAAAATCCTAAAAATCCCAGCATCCAATCTTTTCTTAATTTGTTTTTCATTTTTTCTTGAATTTTATGACAATATCAATTATTGCTAATAAAACCCCTGCTCCTATTAAACTATAACCTGCTGCTCTGCTTTTTCCAAAGACAATTCCTGCAATGATGAATGCAAATGCAAGTCCTGCCAAAGGAGTAAGTGGTTTTTGTTTTTTGTCTTTTTTTGCAAAAAAGATTACAATTGCAATTATCAGCAAAAGAATTATTGAAATTAGAATATATATTTGTGATGCGTCCATTCCTTAACAAGTTATTTAGATTATATAAACATTTTGAAAAGTAAGAACATTTTTAAATATGGCTCTCCTGTATAATTTATGAAATTAACGCGCGCTTTGGGAGTAGGAGTATTGTTCTGGTTTCTAATCTTTGTTGAGATAAGCATTACGATGATTATGCTTAAATTCAGCAATTTAGCAACTTATATCATACATTACATTTTAATGATTCCAATGGCTTTTTTCTGTGCATGGCTTTATTATAAAAGCAAAGATAGGTTAAATGGTTTTTTGCTTGGATTGATTATGGTTGCAACTGGAATAATTTTGGATATGATAATTACAGTGCCTTTGTTTATAATGCCTGCGGGTGGAAATTATTTAACTTACTTTTCTGAATTTTATTTGATTGCAGGATTAATTGAAGGCGTGTTTTTGGTTGGGATTTATGATTTGGCGAGGAAGAAAAGATAATTTATTCTGGCCAAACATAATCTATATTTGTTTTTTCCTTCCATTTGAATTTTGAATAAAATTCTTTATTTTTTCTTAGCAGGTTGCTTCTGTGCGAGGCGTGGAATTTTCTATTTCCAAGCCATTTTGGAGAAATTATTTTTCCTCTTATTTTTTCAAATTTCATATTGTTTTTATAGCCCCTTAAAATCCATTCTTCCAGAGAGTTATTAAAATAAAGTTTAAGCGCATTTGGATTCTTTTTCCACATTTTTACAGCAGGATGATTTTTCCATCCTTTTTTGTTTGTCCTGCCCAATATAATGTTTAATATCTGATGCGCTTCAACTCTTTGTTTTCCAAGCCTTCGGCTGTCTAAGCATTTCAGAGATTTTTCAAAATTCGGGTATGGCAAAAATGTTTGCATTTTTTTAGAAAAGGTTTGTTATTTTTAAAACTAACTGAGTGGCCCTGAAGAGAATCGAACTCCTGACTACTCGGTGTAAACGAATCGTTTTGCCACTAGACTACAGGGCCTGAAATCTTATAGTATTATTTATATCAAAGTCTTTTTAAATATTGGTTTTTTGATACTATTGCTCTGCGCTCATGGTTTAATGGTAGAATGTCTCGTTGCCAACGAGGCGACCCGAGTTCGATTCTCGGTGGGCGCATGAGAGAATCGATGGAACACTCAAATACACATGCAGGATAGGAAAACTAAATCACACATGCAGGATTATAAAAACCCGCAGGTGGTTTTTAAGTTCGATTCTCGGTGGGCGCATGAGAGAATCGATGGAACACAGCAAACCTTAAATAAAATGAATCATTTAGTATTTAATGGGTTCTCTTGCGGATATGGTTTTGAAAACAGGAGTTGTTGTAAGCGCTTCAGGATTACTTGTTGCTTTTGCAGGGAGACTTGCAGAAGATACTTCTGGAAATCCCTATGATAATTATATCATTGCCGGAGGATCTTTAGCTGCATTTGGAACAACCGCAATAGTTATTGGAATGATTGTGAATGATCAGCGTAGTAGACGCGAAGAAGATTTAGAAAATAAAAGACATTATAAAGAGCATATTCATCCACATCAAAAAAATTCTCAAAGGCATTACTGATTTATTTCTGCATAATTTACATAATATCTTTGCACGACTCGCAAATCATTCTTCCGTCAATTTTTTCAAGAATATCAAAATTTCCACATTCCTCACATAAGTCCTCGGTGAATTTTCCTTTTGATGCAGCGCTGCTTCTTTGTATTTTATCTTCTTCTTCTCTTATTCTTTCAAATTCCCTATTTTCCTGAAATATTGAAGGCATAAATTTTACAATATCTTTTAAAGTTATATACCCAATTATTTTTTTGTTTGAGACAACAGGCATTCTTCTTATTTTGCTCCTGTTCATTTTTTGCAGCGCCTCTTCAATCCCAGTGTCTGGTTTTATTGTGATTAATTTTCTTGCAGCCACATCTTTTGCAAGAATACTTCCAAAGTCTGCTTTCTTCTTTGTTAAAGCCCAGACAATATCTTTTTCAGTAATAATTCCTTTTAATTCATCACCTTCTTTAATAATAAGGCTTCCAACTCTTTTTTTTATCATTTCTTTTGCGCAGTCAATCAAAGCAGTGTTTGGCTTGACATGGACATAATTTCTTGTCATTATATCCCCCACCCTTATTCTTTTTTCCATACAATTTTATGCTTTACTTATTTAAATATTCTTGTATAATTGGAAAGTGACTTCTTGGGATAATGTCAAGTTAAGGCGTTATACTCTCTTTTGAATTTGAATATTATGCCCATATGAAAATTCCAATGTACTCACAGTTAGCAGATTTGCAGAATAAAACAGGGAGCATGGCTGATAAATAAAGTTTACCTTGATTGTTTTTATGCACCTTTAAATTGGCAGTCTTGGATAAACTTTATATATCCCATTTATGTATTTAATTTATGGCTGAAAAAGAGAAGATATTTGAACAGAAAGTTAAAATGTCCGGCTTGTTTGATTTTAAGGAAGTTTATCAGTTTGTTTACAGGTGGCTTGTTGAGGAGAAATATGATGTTGAAGAGCAAAAATATTCAGAAGAAGTGACAGGAGATTCAAAGAAAATTGAAATTGTCTGGGAGGCAAATAAAAAAATTTCGGATTATTTCAAGAATCAAATGAAACTTGCATGGAGAATAATCGGCATGAAGTCAGTCGAAGTTGAAAAAAACGGGAAAAAGGTAAAAACAAATCAGGGAACATTTGAAGTAAAGATTTCAGGAACTTTGATAAGAGACTGGGGAAGCAGATGGGATGTAAATCCATTTATGAAGTTTTTAAGAGGAATTTATGATGAGTATATAATTAAAGGCACAATGAAAAAATACGAGATAAAACTAATCCGCGATGTTGATGAAATAACAGAGCAGGTTAAGGCATTTCTGACAATTGAGGGGATGAAATAATCTTGATAAATTCAAGTGTCATCATTCTTAAAGGTTAAAAACTCTTAAAATATCCTATCAAAATGTTTATATATAGAACACCATTCAATTGAATATGAATAATTTAAAAAGGGTGTTTGGAGTATCTGCAATTTTTGCATTACTGGTATTTTCTTTTGCATTTGCAAGCGCGATTAATCTTGAAATAACTGCTGTGCCTGTTGCTCCTACAATAATCAATGACGGAAATGCCCCTGCTGTTTTTGATATTACTCTGAAAAATAATGATTATGCAGACACATTTCAAATATATACCTTTGAAAGATTTAAAATAACCCCTGAAAACTTTTCCCTTGGATATGGAGAAACAAAAACAATTCGATTTGAATTTATGCCCCTTGAAAATATAAAAAAGAATGTCGGTTATCTTTCTGTGCCGCTTTATTTCTCAAAAATAGACAATTCAGAATATGTAAAAACAAAAATAGAGATAAAGCTTGTTGATTTTTCAGAGATTTTTGATTTGAGTGCAGATAATATAAATCTCGATTCAGACAAGGTAAAAATCTATTTATATAATGTAGAAGACAGCACCTATGATAGTATACAATTTGTTTTCTCATCAGAGTTTATGGATGCTCAGACACAAGTTGTTTCTTTAAAGCCATATGAAAAAAAAGAGGTTCATCTTCAGATTAACAGCGAAAAATTAAAGAAGCTTGTTTATGGGGAATATTCTTTATCTGGAGAATATACTATTGACGGAAGAAAAGGCATTGTAAAGTCGCCTGTGAAGATTCTTGAAAAAAGCGGAATATCTACATCAGAATCAAGCTCAGGAATAATAGTTCATAAGAATTTAATAGAAAAAAAGAACGAGGGCAATGTTCCTACAATAGCAGAGGCAAGTGCAAGAAAGAATATTGTTTCGCGCCTTTTTACAACATTGTCTCCCGAACCTGTAAAAAGTGAGAGAAAGGGATTTTTTGTTTATTATACCTGGCAAAAAGAACTTCAGCCGGCTGAATCGCTTAATGTTGTTATGACAACCAACTGGATGTTTCCGCTTCTTCTTATTTTGACTATAGCAGCAATAACTTTGATTTTTAATGCTTATATGTCAAAATATGTTGTTATAACTAAAAGGGTGAATTATATAAAAACCAAATCAAATGATTTTGCACTGAAAGTTACTTTGCATGTGAAGGCGAAAAAATTCGTTGAAAAAGTTTCTATTTATGACAGAGTTCCTGCAATGACAAAATTATATGAGCAGTACGGAACTGCACCTTCGAGCATTGACAAAACAAGCGGAAGAATAAAATGGACTATTAATCATCTTGGCGACGGAGAGGAAAGAATATTTACTTATATTGTATATTCAAAGCTTAAAATCGTCGGAAGATTTGAGCTTCCTGTTGCAAATGTTTTGTACGAGAAAAACGGGAAAATGCATGAGGCATCTTCAAACAGAGCATTTTTTATAAATGAGCCAAAGAATGTTTCTGAATAGTTTTATTTTTCTAAGGCGGCGAGCACAATATTAATTTTTTTAACATTCCATTCTTTTCCCACATTTTACATCTTTTCAGGGGTGTTTTATTATTTTAATCCCCTTTTCTTTATTTAGAATCGACTAAAGAAAATTCTAACATACTAAGAATCCTTAAAACTTCTTCAGGAGTGAATTTTGGAAATTGTCTCTCTCCATCCTTATTTATTTCTTCATGAATATGCTTCCATGATATTCTATCACTACGGGATGGAAGTGGGGAATAATTTTTTGGATGCTTTGGAAAAAAACCAAATTTATAAGCTCCCTTATCTGCGGTGAGAATACCTTCTGGGTTATAGACTATATGGTCTACCCAAGCAGGGATTAATCCGCTTTCATCCTTTTCAATAACTTGATAATGTCTTTCAGTCAATTTAGTTTTCATTTTATTCTTTATAATTCTAAGGCGATTCTTTACCTCACCCTAAAATATTATAAAATTGCCATTTTTAATACTTTCTATTTTTAATTAAAAAGAAATTTTGATATCTTGATATGGTTAGAAAATTTGCTAACAATTAAAAAATTTTAAAGAGCCAATGTACGAATGGATAGCAGATTTGAAAAATAAAACAAGCGCGAAGCGCCATTATAAAAAGGCGCGCCCGCAGCGCGCCGTTATTCAAGCAATAATAACTTTTAAAAACACGGCTTCATATCCTTAATAATCCCCTCATAGCTCAGTGGTTAGAGCGCTTGGCTGTAGAAATAAAAAGAACCAATGGTTCTTCTTATGACATCTCCTTATGATGTTGTAAGTTAACTAGGGCAGATGTTCCGAATTCGGATAAAAATGAAGCCTGATTAGCCAAATGTTCGTGCAGAACCCGAGAGATCCCAGGTTCGATTCCTGGTGAGGGGATTTTTTTAAATCCCCTATTTCTTTTATTCTTTGAATATTATCTTAAAAAATCTAAAGAGCCAAGGAATAAACAGATTAAGAATTTGCAAAATAAAAAGTGGGCGCAGGATTATATGGAGCTGGAGGGAATCGAACCCCCATCACTGGTTCTGGAGACCAACATTCTAACCATTGAACTACAGCTCCATTAGAGAAGGTATTTTATTTAACTCTTCTTTATCCAATACAAATATGCTATTTTTGTTAATTATAAATCTATTCTTTTTTATTTTTTAAACATACCCTACTTTGCCTTATTTAATATTTATTCTTTGGCGCTGTTTATATCAAAATAAATTAAACCATTTGAATAACCAATATGCAAATTGCACAGGATTTAAGAAATAACAAACGGGCGCGAAGCGCCAGGATTCAAAAGTGAAAGGTTTAAAAAGCCATATCTCAACTTCTGATTATGGAAACTGAACTAAGAGAAACAGAAATTGGAATAGAAGTTGAAGCTGATAAAAGAAAAAAGCCAGCGCTAAATGGGCATGATAGAATCCAGCTTTATGCGCATATGGTGAGAAATGGAAGAGAAATATATAATTTGTATTATCAAGATAATGAAAAACATGTCCTTCAGTGCATTGGTTCAATTTTTGAACCAAGGGCGATATGCCAGGTAGAGGGAGTAATTGAGCCGTGTTTTTATGGAGATCTTGCAAAAATACTCTTAAGAAAACTTAATCATGAAGAATGGACACCTTCTACACCTTTGGAAATGGTTATTGAAGATAAAGAGGTTATTATACCAAGTGGCTCGCAAGTTAGTCTTGCATGCATTTCTTCAACAGGCACAATAGAAGAGTTTTCTTCTCCTTGATCATTGAGAATTAGGGTTATTTTCCCGCTGTTCTCGTGTGAAATTATTCTGCTGTTGGTTTGATGTTTGTTGAGGTTGTTGTATTGAAGGACTGCTTTTTTGTCATCCTCTTAGCTTTTCAAGTTCTGCTTTATCTGCTGCAATTCTTTTTTCAACTTCTGCAACCCTATCTTTTTTATGAATTGCATTGCTTATGCTTTCCTGCGCAACTCTTAACTCCTGCCTTGCTCTTCTTAACTCTCTTTCAACCTGTGCAAGTGTAGGGTCTTCTAATACTATCGGGGGCCTATCATCATAATAATGTTCTTTGCTTGAATGTTTTGCCATTCTGACACCCAAAATAACAAAGATAATTGCTGCAACTCCAATTATTCCGAATATAAAGTAATATCTGTTTTGATTGAATATTTCAGTTACATTATTTCCCAATGCAGCAAGCGCAGTTATTTTGCTTCCTTCATTAGTCTGGATGTTTTCTTCAGTTTTTTGAATGTCTACATTAAGGTCTTTTGTCAGATTTTCCTGTGTTTGCAAATTCTCTGAATTATTTTGTGTTAACTCTTGTGTTTGTCCGGTTTGAGTTTGTTCTTCTTTTTTCTCTTCAAAGGGTGTTGAACCAATGCTTAGAGCCCTGGAATCATATATGTCCAGATAAATTTCGCCTCCAGAAATCTGATAGTCCTCAAATCGGTTTGTCATTATTTTTATCTTTTCTTTTTTTACAAGAACCATAATGTCAACCATGCTGGCGTCAGTTGAAAGAGTTAAATCCAATTTTCCAGTTTCACCAGAATTTTTTGTGAATGTTTCTATGGGAGTGTAACTTTTATCTGCTTCAAGAACTGCTACATATACGTCGGTGTTTGGAATTGCATTGACATGAATTGTAAGTCCATAAACTGCAGGCATTAAAGCAAATAGAGAAAAAAGAAGAGTTATTGCATAAACTGAATTTATCACCTGTCTCATGCAAAAATTAATGTGAAGTCATTTATAAATATTGCTATTCTGAATTTTGCAAGAGGTTTAATCCCATTACTTTCCTTTATTTTACATATAATATTATTGCTTTAAAAGATATGAATAAGATTTATGTTAAATTTCTCTTTAAGCCCACGATTAAACTTAAAGGTGTTCAATCTCTTTTAATTCTTCCGATGATACAGCGCAGCCCTTGAATTTTGCGCTGTAAAGCAGGGCATCAAGAAATTCTTTTGAATTGTTTTCCAGCAATCCTTTTTTAAATCCTACATAAATCAGCTCTGAAGAGCGCATAAACTTAATCTGCTTAAATTCTGATAAACTCTTCTGCCTGAACTCAACCTGCTTGTGTGTTTTCATTTCCAATATGCCTTTGACATTTTCCGGCTTTTCACAGAAAACTCTTGTTGTTCTTTCATCAATTGCAATTATGTTGTCTATTTTGCGCGAGTTTAATATAAAGCTTAGTGCAACTGCAGATGCTTCTCCTAAATCAATTATTTTAACCGGCTCATTTCCGACAAAAAAAGAATTATTTGCAATTAAATTTATTTTTTTTGTTTCATGCTCAATTTCGCTTCTCTCAATTCCCATAGATTCTGGAAACTCAAGAATTTTGTCAGTTATAAGGTCTTTTAAGAACATTGCGCCCAGCTTATACTTTTTTATTTTCATTGGTATCTCTACAATTTCTTTTTCGATTTCTTTTGTTATTAAAAATTTTCCAGGAAATATTTTTTTAAGCTTCCTTATTAAATCAAGAGAACAGCTCATGGACATGGTTATAAGGGTTCCTGAATCAAATATAATAGCTTTCATTTGAACATCTCCACTGCATTATTAACCCTCTTTTTAATGTCCATAGTTTTACTATACGGAGAATCAGCTATTCCTGTTTGTCCAGAATATTCTGCGAGTTCCCATATAGAGATTCCAAGTATTTCTGCTGTTTTGCCCATGGAAATTCCATGCTCATAAATCTTTGATGCTTTGTTTATCTTGGCTTTTCTGAAAATATCAGATATATGCCCTCTTAATTCAGGATCAAGCTCTTTTGAAGAGAACATTTCTTTTATGCTTTCCCGAAATTTTATTTCATCATTTTTTTCAAGCGCATATACTGCCTGTTTTATAAAATTAACATAAACACTGACATATTTTTTATAATCTCCTTTGTAATATTTTTCTCCGCGTTCAATGACTTTGCTTAAAACATAAATAATCACTGCAACCATCACATTATCTTCATCCTGGGAAATTACTGAAGAATGAATCGTCATATCACTAAGTTTTTTCAGGGCGACTATATCTTCTCTAATCGCGGCTTTCTCTGCATTTTTCAGCACAGAAATTACGTGTTTAACCTCTTTCATTAATTATTCAGTAATAAGGAATATTTAAAACTTCTTAATTATTAGTATTTGTATGAAAATAGTAATAGATACAAATTTTATAATGAGTGCAGTAAAGCAGAAGGTAAATATTATTAACTCACTCGAAGAGCTTTTTGGAATTTATTCTCTTATTGTTTTGTCTCCTGTAATAAAAGAACTGAAAAAAATAACTGAGGATAAAGACTCAAAAATTATTGAGAGAAATGCTGCAAAGCTTGCAAAGGAGATATTAGCAAAATACAATTCACTTGTCGTTCATTCAGATAAATCAAACGCAGATTCTGCTATTTTAGAATATGTTAAGCAATATCCTGAAACAATTACAGCCACACTTGATAGGGGGCTTAAACAAAGGATAGTGAAAGCAGTTCCAAATGCGAAATTTCTCATAATCCGCGGAAAAAACAGGATTATGCTTGAGGAGTGAGGCGCTGATAAACTTTATAAACCCCGATTTATCTCTATTAAAGAAATGTTCTATTTAATTGACGTCGAAGATTTTATAAGGGTAGAGCCGAGATTATTCGGGCTTCCTACTCGGGAAGCTGTTGAACAGCAGTTAAGAGAGAGCTATACTACCCACTTTGATAAAGAACTTGGAATGGTTGTTGCAGTTGCAGGAGTGAGTGAAATAGCTGAAGGCATAATAATTCCTGGCGACGGCGCAGCATATTACAAATCAAATTTTCAGTTGGTAATCTGGAAACCCGAAATGCAGGAGATTATTTATGGCGTTATTGAAGAAATAACAAATTTCGGGGCGTTTATTAATCTCGGAGCTGCGCGTGGAATGATTCATATAAGCCAGACAATGGAAGATTATGTCAGCTTTTCAAAGACAAATACCCTTGTAGGAAAATCAGGCAAGAAAACTCTGAAAAAAGGAGATGCCTGCATTGCAAGAATTGTTGCAATAAGCTTTAAGCTTGGGGAGTTGAAAATTGGGCTTACAATGAGACAGCCCGGACTTGGAAAAATTGAATGGATTGAGGAAGAAAAGAGAAAAGAGAAAAAAGTAAAAGAAGCGCCTGAAAAAACAGAGGCAAGTAAAACAAAGAAAACAAAGAAAAAATGAGCACAGAAACAGAAAGAATAAGCAGAGAAGGCATAGAATTAAAAATTAGAGAGATAATTGCAGAAAAAATTGAGAAGAAAAAATTTGAAAACAATAAACCATTTGAAGAATTAGGAGCAGATTCACTGGATATTACGGAAGTAATAATAGAAATTGAAGAAGAATTTGCAGTTGATATGTCGAAAGAAGATTATGCTAAAATTAATACGCCTGGCAAGTTGATAGCTTATGTTCAGAATAAGGCAAATTATTCAAAAGTAAGGCCGTAAAATGGAACAAGAAACTATTGAAAAAAGCGAAAAAGCAGAAGAAATGAGTGAGGAGAAAGTTAAAGAAACAAAAAAGAAGAAAGCATCTATGGAGAGGGTAGTAACGGACAAAGTGAGAGGAAGAGTGATAATTTTTAATCCCGAATTATCGGTTATTGCAAAAAATCTAAAGCTTGATAAAAAGGCGGATTACTGCCAAAAAGGAAAATAAAATGGAACAGGAAAAAAATAATACAATAATGCATCGAAAAGAGGTTATACTTTCTATAAATAGCAATACTATTCCATCAAAACAGAGTGTAATTGACAAGCTGTCTGAAAAATACAAAGCTGAAAAAGAGGGAATTGTTATAGAAAAAATTAAGTCAAATTTTGGCTCAAAGGAATTTATTATAACTGCAAAAGTTTATGAAAAGCCGGAATATGCTGTTAAATATGAAGTAATAACGCGCAAAGAAAGAAAAAAAATGCAGGAAGAAGCTAAAAAATCACAGGCAGGAGAGAAATAATGGCAAAGAAAAAAACAGGTGTTAAACAAGGCAAAAAGCCGCATAGAAATAAGCCGACAAGCAAAAAATATTCAAAATATAAAATTGAAGGAAGCAAGATAACACGAAGCGATTTCTGCCCTAGGTGCGGGCAAGGCGTGTTTCTTATGCAGGCAAAAAACAGGGCATATTGTGGAAAATGCCATTATACTGAGTTTAAAGGGAAATAAACTCTTCTTTTTATCTTTTTCTATAATTATATTAAAATGAGCCATATTAATTTAAGATTAAGTGGATATATAAAATTTTTTAATTATTAAATTAGAACCCCGAGAAGAGGGAATCCAACGTTCAAAAAGAGTGTTGAATTACCTCTAATGGGGAAAAAGAGGTGATAAAATATCCATGTATGCCTAGTATTTAAATCTTTCTATTATGTTACCCTTATAAAATGACTATTGTTTATTTCAGTTAATTACCTATGTTTATAAAATATTCTTTGCTGTTTAAGAATATATGGAGAGTGGAGCGATAATTAAAAAGTATGAAAAAATAGGGCAGGAGCAGTTTAATTCTTTTGTTTTTAGCAATGAACTCTCATGGCAGGATATAATCCATGATTTAATAAGCACAGAACAGCTTGATCCCTGGGATATTGATTTAGGTATTATTGCAAATAAATATCTTGAACGCATTAAAGAGCTTGAAGAGACAAATTTCACATTAAGCAGCAAAGTTCTGCTTGTATGCGCACTTTTGCTTAGAATAAAATCAGAGCTTCTAATGAATCGTTATATTAAAAATCTTGATGATGTTTTGTTTAATAATAAAGAGGAGATTGATGAAAAAATAAAGTTTGAGGATTTTGATGATGAGGAAATTCCTGCACTTATGCCGAGAACTCCGCTTCCGAGATTTAAAAAAATCAGCCTTCAGGAGCTTATACAATCTCTTAGCAAGGCGATTAATACAGAAACAAGAAGAGAAGTAAAAAAGAGAATTGAAAGAGAGGCATATGAAAGAACAAGATTTTTCATTCCTAAGAAAACAATAAATATTGTTGAAAAAATTCGTGAGATTCATTCAAAAGTTATCGAGCTTTTTAAAGTTCATGAAAAAATAAAGTTCAGCGAATTCTCTGGAGAGAAAAAAGAGGAAAAAATAGATACTTTTATTCCTCTGCTTCATCTTGATAATCAGAACAAGCTCTGGCTTCAGCAGGAAAAGCATTTTGATGAAATTTGGATTCATAAGGACGGCGCAGAATTTATAACAAAAGACGAAATCATCACGAACAGCATAGAAAATGAATTTGAAGAAGAGTTTGCTGAACAAGCAGAAGAATTTAATGCAGAGGAAAAGTCGGCTCAATAAACTTTTTTGACTATTTCTTTAACATCAACCAATTCTTCTTTCCCGCTTTTCATATCTTTTAGCGTTAATTTGCCTTTTTTTGCCTCTTTTTCGCCCATTATCAAGGTATAAGGTATTTTTTTTGAATTTGCATATTCTAGTGCCTTTGAAATTTTTCCATACATTAGTGTGCACGGAATTATGTTATTTCTCAATTCATTGCATAAGGTTATTGCCTCTTTATCCCGATTTAAGGAAATAATTAAGATATTTTTATTTTCATATTCTTCTTTGCTGATTAATTCTAATCTATCCAAACCAAATGAAATTCCTGTTGACTGAATTTCATTTATTAGGTAACTTCCGCCTCCTGCAATGCTTTCTTTTGCACTGCCCATTATTTCAAAAATGCTTCCATTATAATAACTCAAACCCCTTACTAATGAAGGCAAGAATTCTGTTTTAATTCCATACATTTTGCAGTATTTTTCCAGTTCTTCAATTTCGCCGAATGACTTGAATTTTTTAAAATACTCTTTTTTATTTTTGAGCATTGAAATCAATTTTTCTGCATTGTATTTTTTTAAGTTTGAAATGATTTCTTTTTCAGGCAATTTGCCTAATTTGTCTATTTCTCTCATTACCTGTGCTTTATTTTTTTCAGGGATATTAAGAGATTCTAATATTTCATTTAATAACTTTCTGTTATTTATAAAAATAGAGCTTTTTATTCCAAGCTTTTCAAAAATTTCTTTTGTTAAAGCCAATATTTCTGCATCTTCTTTTATTGTGCTTCCAATGATATCTACATCACATTGAGTAAACTGGCGAAATCTGTTTGCAGAAACTGGTTCGTCTCTGAAAACCGCGCCTATTTGATATCTTTTATATGGAAGCTTTTCGTTTTTTGCAAGGCGTTTAAGCTGGAAGGTGAATTCATACCTTAGTGCAAGATTTCTCTCGCCTCTGTCTTTTAGCTTGAATATATCGCTTACTGCCTCGTCAGTTTCATTGTTTCCTTTCACAAACTGCTCATATTCTATAACAGGCGTTTCTGCTGGCTCAAAACCATAAAGCTTGAAAGTGTCCACTATTATTTTCTGGATAGCCTCGCGCTTCAGCGCTTCTTCTCCTTTCACATCTTTGAATCCTTTGACTGGTTCCATTTTTATAGTTCCATAAATAATCCTATGTTTAATAATCTTACTTATTTGTCGATTCTATTTTGAAGATTATTTTTTCGAGAATCATCTATTAGGCAGCAATCCCTTTCACAAGTTCTTTCATTAGATGCTGGTTGGATATATCTAACTTTTCTTTCTTGCCAAGATTCATTTTCAAGAGTTGAAATTCTATAAGGACATTCTTTACATTCTAAAAGAGGCATATTTTCATATATACTTTTCATTATTATAAAAACCTCCTTTCAAACAATTAATCGAGAATTTAATCAAGAATAAATTAATACCTTCAGAATATAGTTTAATCTTTAAAAAATAGTTAGAACTAATAAGAGTGAAAACAACCAGCGCTTTTAGCGCCTTTCGCCCCAAATGATTTTCTTAGTTCCATAAAATTTCTAAAATACAATGCTATTTAAACTTTCTGATGCCCCAAAAAATGTTGCAGATTATAAAATATAAAGAGAAAGGATTAAAAATAGTAAAAGCTATAGAATTACTGAGGAAGAAGATGAAATGAAAAAGAGAAAGCCAGAGGATAAAACCTTGCTGGGGGTTATTGGTGTTTTATTAACTATTTTTGGAATTCTTGGAACAATTCCTGTATTTCAAAACAGGCAATATCTTTGGTTGATAATCACCGCTTTTGCAGTGATTGTTGGAGTAATTTTAGTGGCTTCTTCACTTAATAATTAAAATGGATGATGGAGTAAAAAAGAAGAATCTTTTAGATTTGCAATTTCAAAAATATCTAACACTCGCTTCAACTTCTATTATAATTATGTTTACTTATTTAGTTGGAGTAGGAATAGCAATACTAACAAAACAGGTGGATTTAAATGATTTTATTGTTATGGGGATATTATTCGTTGTTTCTGGAGGCATACTTGGAATTTGTTCAGCATTATTCTTTAAAGCAATTTTTCATTTGAAAAATATACCTGAAGTGATTAAAGACATTTAAAGATGGTTCCTTCTATTAATAATCTCATATTTTTGAATTTTTATGCTTAATATTAATAATCAATATAATTTTTCTAACATCCCCCTAGCTTTCCTTTATTTTACATTTTCTCCTTGAAGGCTTATTTTTACATACTATTTTTATTTTTAAGATAAATTAAATGGCTTTAATAATGAATTAATTGATGTATAAACAGATTGCAGATTTCCAAAATAGATAAGTGAGCGAAGCGAACGCTATATTTGTTTTGTTAACACCCCAATTATTTTCACACATTCAACATCTTTTCATTGAAGTTTCTGTTTTACATTTAATATAAATTAAAATCTTAATGTAACCAATGTGCTCATGGTTAGCAGATTTGCAGAATAAAACAGGCGCGAAGCACACTAAGTTTAAGCAGTAAATAACTATATAAATCCCAGTTTATTCTTTCTTTTATGGGGTGGTTTACAAGCAGGAATTATCCTAAATATCTTTTAGGAATATTTTTAGTTTTATGGGCGATAAGCCTTATAGGCATTAAATTTCCGTTTGATTTTTTCTTAGAGCATATACTCACAGTTGTTTTTCTAGCATTTTTGATATTTAGTTATCATAAATTTAGATTAAGCAATATTTCATATACTTTAATATTTTGTTTTATGCTTCTTCATGTTCTCGGAGCGCATTATACTTACTCTCTTGTGCCTTATGACAAATGGAGCGAGTGGCTTTTCAAGATTAATATTACAGAATTATTTGGATTTTCGAGAAACCATTATGACAGATTGGTGCATTTAAGTTTTGGGTTATTAATGGCATATCCTGTAAGAGAGGTATTTTTAAGAATTGCCTCTGTAAAAGGTATCTGGGGATATTATCTTCCTCTTGATGTTATGGCTTCATTCAGTGTGGCTTATGAACTTCTAGAATTTGCAATTGCAGTGATTATTGGAGGAGCTGCTGCTGCAACCTATAATGGAGAGCAGGGAGATGTTTGGGACGCGCATAAAGATATGTTTATGGCAATATGCGGAGGAATTATTTCAATGACAACAATATTTTTTGTGAATATGAGATATAAAAAAGATTTTTGGAGAGACATAAAACAAAGTTTTTCAATAAAAAGAAAAACTCCTCTCGGAGAGGTTGAACTGCTGAGAATGCAGAGAAAATAATATTTATTTTTTAAACATACTATTCCCTTAGAGAGTTATCTTTCAATTAAATTTATTCAATATTTTATAAAAATGTATAAATTCTAAGAGCTCAAGCGAATTTGCCATATTATTTATTCCTTAAGAGGTTTTGTAATCATTCTATTAAATGGATTAAATGGATCATATGGAATTCTGCAACCCCTTAATTCCAAATTATCATCGCGAGGCATCTCCCACCAACAAGGTCTCCCAAGAGTTGCGCCTGTTCTTGCATCTCTTAGAACAAGTTCTGGATGAGCAGAGGGTTTTCTTATCTTCTCAATAGGATATTTCTTAATTATGGCTGATGAGTTATATGATTTTATAGATTCTATAAATTCTGAGAGTGATGGATTTTCATTAGTATATCTTGGACTGCATTTATCTGGACTTCTGTTATCCTGAGCTTGAGCACGCGCTTTTCTGTAAGCAGATTCGAGTGATGCTCTAAGCCTAAATTCAGCACTAAGCGTAACAAGATCAGAATCAGTATCTATTTCTTGTCTGAAAAATTCATTAAAAACAGGGGGGTTTTTTCCTTTGGCTATTGCCCTTAAAACTCTACGACTTCTCAAAAATGCATTTAATCCTCTTGTGGCTTCTTGATATGCTCTCTCAGCTTCTGTTTCTCCTGAAGATGCTCTTCTGGCTTCTAAATAATCTAAATCTACCATATTAATCTCAAAATTGTGCTGTTTATAAACCTTTTTATAGCTTGGCGCACCTACGGGCGCGCCCTAATTAGTGCGCTTCGCGCCTGTTTTATTCTGCAAATCCAATGCCCCTTAGATAATTGTTCTTTGAAATTTTTTTAATTTATATTCAAGATAAAAAGATGATTGTGAAAAAATAAGGCAAATTGAAAAGATGTAAAATAAGGAAAAGGGTGGGTGGATTAGAAAAATTAAAAGTTACATTTAAATATTCCCAATATCTTTAATAATCATGGACGCTAAAAAGTGGGCAAAAAACTTTTTTCTTGCATCTGCTATTTATGACTTTGTGCTTGGTTTGCTTTTCCTGTTTTTTTATGTGCAGATATTTAGTTATTTTGGAATTGAAATTCCAAAGTTTCCGGAGTATCTCCAGGTGTCTGCTGCTTTTGTAGCAACTCTTGGTATCGGGTATTTTATGATTTACAGGAATATTGAGAGAAATAGGGATTTATGGAAATTAGGAATTATGTATAAATTTGTGTATATCTTTTTGGTGTCTTATTACTATTTTATAACCCAGACTGCAAACGATATTTTCTTTTGGTTTGCACTTATTGATGCCTTGTTCTTGATTCCGTTTATTGGGTTGTATAAGAAAGTTTATGCGAGATAATGAAACTCTCCTGAAAGCGAAATCTTTATAAATATTACGTACTATTACGTAATATGGAACTTATAGGAAAAGTGAGCAAGGGAAGCAGAATGGACCAGATATATATCCCCAAAAATAGGTCTGGTTTTGGTATTGGAAATTATGTTGTTATTAAGCCTGTTGAAGATGAAAATGAAATCAAAACATATGCTAATAAATTTTATTTTTATTCTGTAAGAGGTATTGAGCCAATAAAAATAAAGATTATTTCTGAGGTTATGCAGATTATCTGCAATTTTTTCAATAAATATGAAAACATTTTTATTATAGGCTCTTTTTTGGACAAGGGCTTTAGTTTTAACGATATGGATATCCTGATTATAACTGAAGAAAAGATAAGCTCGGACTTAATTAATAAAGACATAGAGAGAAAACTCGGCATAAAAACACATATTATACTGATGAGCAATAAAGAATTTATTCAAGGATTAGGAACAGATCCGCTTTATCAGATGGCTTTAAGCAAATGCATTTCCAAAAACAGATTTTTGTATAATATCCCCCATATAATAAATTATAAACTGCTTGATTTGCATCTTTTGAAAAGTAAAACATTAATAGATAATTTTGATATTTTGTCTGGAAATGAAAAATATAATTTAGTCAGAAATGCAATAGCTATTTCCCTTTATTTAAATTCAAAAAAGATAAGCAGAGAAGCAGTAGATAATGAAATAAAAAAAAGATTTGGGCTAAAGGATATTAATGTGTTAAAGAATAACCTGATTGTCAAAAAATCTTTTTTGAAGGAATATAAACTCATGTATGATAAACTTTTTGCCAAAATACTTTTGGGTATTAAAAATGGCTCAAAATAGAAATAAACTGATTGAGCTTTTTATAAGCAATATTTCTAATTCAATTGTGCATGAAATATTGGAAAAATCCATGATTGGAGAAATAATATCTGATAAATACAGAAGAGAACTCACAGCAAGTTTTGAGATAGCTAAAAGGTATAGAGAAAAAATTAATCCTTCTGCCACTCCGTTTCCTGAAACTGATATTGTTTATATTAAATCAAAAATTATCAACAGGGTAATGGCTGAATTAAATACAAGAATTTCTAAAGGATATAAAAATATTGACTTAGACTTAGTAGAAGTATTGACAGAAAATGCTTTGATTAATACGAAGATAAAAAGGCGGAAGGAAGGCACAGACTTTTAGATTCAATCTTGGATATTATAACTCTTTTTCAATAATCACGTTTTCTTCACTTTCTCTTACGCCTAATTTTCTGTAAAAGTTTAGCGCTCTTCCTTTTCTGTTTGCAATGCCCATAGCTTTTTTGTAACCTTTTTCTTTATAATTATTAAAAAGCCGCCTAAAGGTATCTTTTCCTATTCCTTTATTCTGAAATTCTTGTTTTATTGCTATTTCTTCACAAAAAACAATTTCTCCTGGACACCAGTAATTAGGGTTAAATATAATAAATCCAATTATTTTGTTTTCTATAATAATTTTAAATATATCACAATACCTTGAGTATATATCTATTTTATAGATTGCTTTTTCTTTTGTCCAAGGTTCATTGTAGGGTTCTTTTGAGAATTCTTCTGCATATATTTTAGCAATTTCTTTAAAATCTTCTTTTTCTGCTTGTTTTAATTCAAACTTAATCATGTTCTGTCCTGTTTTAATTTTTGAATACGGAAGAAGTGATTTTAATTTATAATAACATTCTAGAAATCATGGGTGCATTTTCTTCTTGTTCAATCATTATTAATGCCTGCTTTTCTTTAGGCGCTTCTTCAAAATATAATTCTAACGCTTCTTTTAGTCTTAGTTTAGCCTGCTCTATGCTGTTTCCTTGAGTTACTACATTTGGCACTTGAATCGAACTTATACTATATACAATATCCTTACCCTTTCCTTCTGGTACAATTACAATATCAATTTCCATTTTATTAGTAATTTTGCAATCTATTTAAACCTTTTTCTTGCTTAAAATATCCTTTCGAATTCTTCTTTATTTATTCCTATTTCTTTACATTCTTTAATCAAATTTAATCTTACTGCATTGCTTAATCTTTTTTCATTTACTAATACAATTGGTCTTCTTAGTGGTTGAAATCCTTCAATTTTATTTATGATAATAAGGTCTCCTTTCATCCTTTTTATTTCTAAATTATGCTTTTTTAATATAGAAATTATTTCACTTATTATTGGTGTTAGCTTTAAAGACATTTTATTATCTCTTTTATTATTTGTACAAGGCGGAAGGAGTGAATCGAACACTCGTCTCACGGACCACAACCGTACATTCTACCATTAAACTACAACCGCCATATTCTCCTGTTATTTTAACATTTTAAATGCTTAAAAAGTTGTTGGTTGAGTTTTTAAAATGGCGCTTCGCGCTTATTAATTTATTCTGCAAACCTAACTCCAATTCATTCATTAGCTTTTTATAGGTTTTAATTTAATATTGGATAAAATTAATTTAAGAATAAAAACCCCTATCTACTACTCTTAAATAAGGCAAAATTATGGTGTATTTAAAGAAAATAGTCTAAACAGAATTTGTTATTAACAAACCTTTTTATATCCTGAAAAAAGAATAAGATAATGCAAAATTTAAGAGTTTATAATAGTGGGGCAATGAGATTTTACAGCATAATAATCTCAGCTGTGCTCATAGTAATTTTTATTGTGCAATTGATTTTCCCGCAAATAACTGATATGTTTCTGCTGAATTCAAATTCTTTGGCACAGCCGTGGCGTTTTGCAACAGCAATGTTCCTTCATGGCTCGTTTTCGCATTTGCTGATGAATTTGTTTGCTTTGCTTTTATTTGGGAGCATACTCGAAAAAAAAGTCGGGAGCAGAAGATTTTTAGGGATTTTTTTTATTTCAGGAATTCTTGCGAATATAATTGCATTTAATTTTTATGATTCTTCTTTAGGTGCTTCTGGCGCAATAATGGGGATTATAGGCACATTAGCAGTATTAAGCCCTACAATGGCTGTCTGGGCTTTTGGAATGGTTGTTCCGATGATTGTTGCAGCTGTTATCTGGATTATTATTGATGCAGTTGGGATTTTTATGCCAGACAATATCGGGCATATTGCGCATCTCTCTGGAATAATTTTTGGAGCAATGTTTGGATTTATGATAAGAATAAACACCCCAAAACAAAAAAAGAAAACACAGATGATCGAAGTTCCAGAACATCTTTTAAGGCGCTGGGAAACACTTTATATGGGAAGGGATTAGTTTATTCTGGAATAGCAAATCTTCTTATTCCATATCCATTGCCTAAATCAGGAATTTTTGTTTTAAGATAATTTAATCTTTCCATATTTTCAATCATTCTGCATACCTTTCCAATATCTGCTTCATCAGGGCAAAAATGCTCGAGCATAGAAATAAGCCCCGTATGTCTGTCGCCCAAAGGTAATGTTTGATGTTCATTAATAAATGCTAAAATATTGTTTCTTGTAATCATTGGTCTTGATGTTGGTTTTGCAATCAACATTGATTTTCTAAGGGAATAATACTCCTTGAATGCCTTATCAAAGATTTCATCAACATCATCTCCGCTCTTTAAATCTTCCTCTCTCTTTAGCAAATCTCCAGGGGCTTCAAGAAATGCTGTTGGATCATCTACTCCTCCAACAGAAGTTACCCGTAAAAAACCATGTTTATTAGTTTTTGCAATATTTTTTAGATAAGATATGCAATCCCCAATATCTTCTTGTATTTCCTCTGGAAAAGTATGTTCATCTATCATAGATATAGCTCTTTTTGAAAAATAATAGCCGTAACAAATAATATTCAATCCTATTGGAGGTGTTTGTGCATAGAATAATGCAATGCCAGGATTTATTTCAGGTGGTTCTCTTCTTATAAATTCAAATCCCGAAATTACTGTTCTTGACGGCCCTTCTTTTGATTCTCTTTGCATTACAAATTTAAAAATAAATGTTAGTTTAAAAGGATTGTTATCCTAATTTCCCCACCCACCATTCTTCTTCTGCTTTATTGCTTTTATATCATGCAAAACAGAAATTTCATCACTTGAGAGCAAGTCTTTATTATCTTTAAACTTTTTGAATTGCCTTTCACTTAGCTCTGAAAAAAGGTATTTTTTATCCTTGAGCTTTCTTTCAAAGTTTGCTCCTGGAATGGAAATTGCAACTTCCATGCCTGAAGATGCCTCTAAAACTGATTTTCCTTCTGATTCAATATGTTTTATTCTTCCAATGCTTTCTCCTTGCCCATCAATTAATTCCATGCCTGATTTTATTTTTCCTGCTGCAACTCTAACTCCAAAAATTGCAGGAGATGTATTTCTGAAAATATACTGATGGAGAATTTCAAGCTTTGCAATATTTGCAAGTTCCATCAGCCGTTCTTTTTCTATTTCACTAGCTTTTTCTTCTCTAAACTTCTGCAGATTTTCTATCAGTTTATATATAATGTCTTCCCTAATTATTTTTATTCCTTCTGATTTAGCATCTTCTTCAACTTCAACATTAAAACCAGCAACTAATGCATCAATAGGATCAATTTCAAGATTCGCCTTTGCGCTTAGTATATCACTTTTGTTTATCGAGCCTATACCTGCTTTTACAAATTTTATATTATGTTCTTTGAGCATTAAAATTATTGCTTCCAAACTCCCGAGAGAATCTGCTTTTATGATTATCCCTTTTTTATCTGGCTTTATTGAATCCCCAAGCTGTTTAAAACTTTCTGCAATTTCTGTTTCATTGGTATATGTCATAAAAGGCATTCCAGGAAGCACACCTTCTTTTGAAGAAATTTGCATTCTTATTCCAGATGCAGCAGAAGAGCAGTTAACAGATTTAAATTTAAACGATAAAGGCAGAATCTCATGAATTGCCTTTACTTTTGTTAGTATTGGCTTTTCAAAACTTGCGATTGCAATTTCATCATTTACTGAAAGAGTCCCGTCATAGAGTATTGCTTCAATAAGATTCATATTTTTTTCTTTTTTCATTTCGAGAATAATTCCTTTTGCAGTTTTCCCAAGAGTTATCCGCTCTTTTAAAAATCTCTGTGACAATCCGCATAAAACCATAAGAATTTCAGCAAGCCCTTCTTTTGTTTTAGCAGAACATGGAACAAGCGCAACTTTTTTTGTGAAATCATTTATTCTATAAAATAATTCTGAATCAAATCCGTAGCTGTTAAGTGCGCCGACAATTGTATAAAATTTTTCGTCAAATTCCTGCTTTGCATGAACAGGTTGTCTTTCAATATTATTTTTAACTTCTTCTTCAATTCTGCTCCATCCTCTTATCTTGTCTATTTTATTCAAGGCAATTATAAAAGGAGTTTTATTATGTTTCATAATCTGCAGAACTTCTGCTGTTTGCGGTTTTATCCCTTCATTTATATCAATTACCAAAACTGCCAAATCTGACAAACTTCCTCCGCGTTTTCTCAAACTTGTAAAAGCTGCATGCCCGGGTGTATCAATAAATAAAAAGCCAGGTATTTCAAGATTTAAATCATATTTTTTTATCAGCGGACACGCTTTTCTAAGGGCTTCTGAGGGAAAGCTTGTGAATGATATTTTCTGAGTTATACCTCCAGCCTCTGCCTGCACAACAGAACTTCCTCTTATTGCATCAAGAATGCTTGTCTTGCCATGGTCTACATGCCCTGCTATGGTTACAATCGGCTGGCGGATTTTTGATTTGGTTTCCATAAATATCTAATTTAGAATGAGGTTAAAAGCTTTTGGTTGAGAGAAGGCTTTTCACAATCTTTTTATAAGCTTGCCAACATGAAAGCTGAAATTCACTCACCACTAAAGTAGAGCAGTTTTCTTTCAGCAGGCAAGCTTATAAAATATAAAGATTTCTTGAAATATAACATTCCTGGAGTAATTGTTGGAATTGGGATGTTTTTGATTGCAGGGTATCTTTTCGGCGCTTCTTATTCACTATTGCTTTCAAAAATTCAGAAAGATATTTATTATATAATTTTGATTGCTGTGATAATCTCCCTTTTGGTTTTAATGAAATTAATTAATTTAAGCAAGATAAGGGATAAAATATCTGGAACATTGCCTTAGAAAATCCTAAATTTGCTTGTTAATTGGTTTTTTATTTGTTTTAATTGGGCATTGGATAAACTTAATTGAAAAAAATAAAAGTAAATTGAAAGGATGTAAAATGAGGAAAAAGAATGGGATATTTAAAGAATAAACCAATAATTAATACCTATCAATCATTTTAAAGAACCATTCGCCTATTTTAAAAGTGCCGTATGTTATGAAAAATGCGCTGAATACATCAATGCTGTAATGCGCGTGCATAAAAAGAACTGTTATCGCCATTATTACTGACATTGCCAGGAAAAAGTATTTTATTTTGCTGTCTTTGAAAAGCAAAAATCCTAAGAAAGGAATGGCAGTATGCCCTGAGAAAAATAAATCATTCTGAACATTAAAAAAGAAAAGAAATTTTGGTGCATGATAGGTTATTGATAAAATCGGCTCCTGCAGATGTGTTAAAGTCGTAAATATTGAGCGCACCATAATCAGCAGGCTGAACTGCGCAATTGCTTTGTGCAGTTCTTTTACTTTAAAAAATAGGGGATATAAGAAAAATACAGATGTCACTAATATTGCACCATAAATAAATATAAACGATAAGTCTATTGTGGGGATATGATCAAGAATTAAATCAGGAACAACAACTGTTGAAATTTTTTTTAAATAGAGGCTTGAGGCATAATCAAGCGAAATTGAAATTGCAAGGAAAATTAGCGAGATGAATATAAGCCATTTATGGCTCCAAAACTCTTTTGCCCACTCTCTTTTTCTACCCATATTAATTAAATGTATTCAACTATTTTAAAGGTTATGGAAACCTAAATTTTTAAACCTCACTTCCATAGTATTTTAATGAAAAAGGGGCATGTAATCTCACTTGTGTTAGTAATATTATTAATAATTTTAGCAACCTATTTTATTGAAAAGGCTTTTAGTTTTAATATTGCTAAATTAGAAAATTATATTGGTTCCTTTGGCTCCTGGGTTCCAATTTTATTATTAGTACTAATTATAATCACTTCTTCAGTAGGGCTTATATTCACTATCCCGGTAGCAATAACTGCCTTGCTTTTAAATTCATATATAGCCTTTTTTATTAGCATTCTAGGGCTAACTATTGGCGCAGCCATATCCTTTTTTGTTGCAAGATATATTGGAAGAGAATATTTTGAAAATAGATTTAGAAAAAATGTTGAAAAATTAAAGGACTATGATAAAACTCTTTCACATGAAGAATTTTTAAGAGTTTTCTTTTTAAGATTAATAACCTTAATACCTTATGAATTGATTAATATCGGGTCTGGTTTATCAAGAATAAAATTTCTGCCGTTTATTCTTGCTACGTTAATAGGGATAATGCCTGGAACAATTATAACTATTTATTTTATGAAAAGCACCCAAAATATTTTTTCAATACAGTTTTTATTTGCTTCGATTTTGATAATGGGGTTTTCATTGATTCCTCTTTTTTCAAGAAAAATAAGAAAGATAGTTTTTAATTTAGATTAAAAACATTGCCTATTTTTTATTTAATCTTGTAATATTGACTCCTTGCATTTCATAATTAAAAATTGAAGAATAGGATTTTCTGCCCAATATTACCTGATTCAAACCTAAAATAAGATACTTTGTTATGAGCTTGATTCTTCCTTCTCTATCAAATCTTCTCACACTTGAGAAGATTGGTTTACTATATAGAATCCCAAACTTTCCATATTTTAAACATCTTCTTATAAAATCATGATCTTCTCCTAAAATTAGTTTTTCATCAAATCCTTTTACTTTCTTAAATACCTTTTTTTTACAAAATATGCAAAATCCTGCGCCATTTGGGAAGAAATACTGGCTGATTATTGTAAATCCCCTAAATAGACTATAGAGAATTTTATCGATAAATTTAGTTGAGATTGGTTTTGTAAGAGGTATTGCTATACAGAGATTTTTCTTATTAAATTCTTCTACATTTTCTTTTAGAAATCCTTTCGGAATATAAGTATCTGAATCTAAAAAAAGTATTAAATTTCCTTTAGCAGCTTTAGCCCCATTATTCCTTCCTACTGAGGGTAAACCCCCTTTAACTATTCTGCATTTATACTTTTTTGCAATTGCTCTAGTGTTATCTATCGATTTTGCGTCAGATACAATAACTTCATAATCACTAAAATCTTGTTTTTTTATTGATTTTAACAATATAGGAATAGTTTTTTCTTCGTTTTTAGTGATAATAACAATACTCAGCATTTTATAAAAGATTGCTTTGTTTATTTATAGGGTTATATTTTTTAATTAATTTTGTGTATTCTTTTTCCCATATTCCTGTAATTTTTGAGATATCATGTTTCTTAATCTCTTTCAATGTATTAATTCTCATTTTTTTATAAAGATTTTTATCGGTTAATATTTGTATTATCCTATCTGCAAATTTTTTCTTATTATTTCTCTCAACTAAAAAACCATTATAATTATCTTTTATTAAATTCTTTATCCCCCCTTTATTTATGCCTACACATACTAAACCATTAGCTTGTGCTTCAAGGGTTGATATACCCTGCGTTTCTGTTGTTGAAGCAGTTACAAATAAATCTGATATCTTAAAGATAGAAGATTTGATAAGCTTTTCATGAGCGATTCTTCCTGTTAAAATTATATTGTTAGATACTTTCAAATCCTTAATTTTTTGTTTCAGCTGAGTCATTTGGGGTCCATCTCCAACAACCAGTAATTTCGTATTTGGAACTTTTTTTAATATTAATTTAAAGCAGTCCAAAAGATAGAAGATATTTTTTTCATGCGCAATTCTCCCTACAAAAAGGAGTATTTTTCCTTTTTTATTGTACTTTTTTTTAACTTGTTTCCAATTTGAGTTATTAAAAATATTAAGATTAATTCCATTTGATATTGCTTTTATTGGTTCTTTAAAACCACTTTTTAATAATTCTTCCCTCGTTACTTCTGATGGACAGGTTATCAAATCACATCTATTATAGTAAAATCTATTGTATATCCAGGAAATATTTTGAACATACTTGTTATTTAATTTTATATGCTTTAGATAATCGGGGTCTGCTATATTTGTATGAAAAGTCCCAATCAGGGGTATTTTAAGAAGTTTTGAGAGAATTATGGCCTGTATTCCCAAAGGCATTTGTGTCTGGAAATGAATAATATCTATTTTTTCTTTTTTTAGAAAATTAAAAAGCTTGAAACTAACGGGCGCAGTAAATCTGAAGTCTTCATAAAAATAAGCAGGAATAGAACCCATTCTTATAATCTGAATATTTTTATGCTTGAAATAACTTGTTCCATTAAATTTTGGGCAGATTATATAAATTTTATGTCCCCTATCTGCAAGATTTTTTGCTAAACTTATTGTGGCAGTTACTACTCCATTAACCTGCGGAAGAAAAGTATCTGTAAAAATTGCTATCTTCATACTGTAAAATAACCTATTTTCTATTTAAATCTTACCTATTTTTATTTCAGGATATTAATCAATTAATGTCTTTTTATTAATGAAAAATATTGCTTTTTTTCCGTTCATCTTTCTTCCTCATAAAGAAATACCATTTCTTATAAATTGGCAAAAGTACAATTACTGATAGTAAAACAAGAAGTGTTAGAATTCCAAGAGAAATCAAATAATAATAAAAAAATTGCGTGTTGTCTTGGATTATAGATGAAAAATAAGTTAATAAAATAGCAATTAAAACTGCAGAAAGGTAATTTAATGGGAATAAACCCAGTACCCATTTACAATCATAATGCCACCAAATCTTATTCTTCTTGAAATTTTTAAGTCCGTAATTTGGATTAAAAACAAACCACAAAAAATCTTCAATAGTAAGAAATAGGATATAATATGTTATTATTTCTAATTCTTTTGATAAAGACCATGGTAGCCCTACAAAAAAGCCAAAATGAATAATCAATAAAAGGAATAACAGCATAAAAAGATGATATCCTGTTAGGGGTTTTTTGCTATTAAAAAAAGTGTATATTTTTGCAAGTCCGGATTTTCTATACCAAGTCGGCAGTTTTTCTGCCCATCCAAATTTTCCCTCTATTTCTATCTCAACAAGAGCAAAAACCAATGCAAGAAAAAAGAGGTATATTGATGCGAGGATTACCATATAATAAATATTGCCTGTTTAGATTTATAAATTATCTCTTTATTTTCTGCATAAGCCATTAACTTATTCTTATAAATCTAATCACTAAATCACATAAAAGTATAAATATATGGCTGGTTGAGCTTAATCTATGAGAAATGAAAGAGATTTAAATGAAGAACTTGAAGAATGCAAAATAGGGCAGGGAGCATTTGATAAGTGGAGAAAATATAAGAGTGTTAAAGGAGAGATAAGAGTTGAAAGAAATGACAGATTAGAAAATGGCTATGATTTTAACCATATTGCTTCTGAACTTGGATTAATTAAATAGACATTCTCTAATTGCATTAAAAACATATAAATACCTTAATAAATTGGGATAATCACAAGGAAATAATTAAAATGAAGCCAGATGATGAAAAAACACAGCAGGAAAAACTCGAAGAAGAGATTTATGAACTTGAAAAGAGAATAAAAAATACTGAATATGACCTGGCAAATATGTTCAAGGGAAATGCAATGCTTGAAAATAAGCTGAAAATATCAAAAGAATCGCTTAAAACAAAAAAAGATTCTTTGCAAAACATTGGCAAAAATCCAGAAATTTCCAGAGAAATAGAGAAATCAATAGACATAAAAGAAAACGAGCCTGCGATTTCAAAAGAACAGGAAGAGGAAATTGAAGAAGAGATTGAAGAATTAATTTAACTTTTTGATTATTGGAGATATTAAATATATTAAATTAAACTTATCTAATATTTAATTAAATTGTATATTTATTCTGCTAACATCTCATAATTTTTACTTATTTTAAGTTTGTCTATTGGTGTTTTTTCTTTTTTTCATTTAATATAAATTAAAGCAATTAAACAACCATTGTGCAACCTGATTAGAGATTTGTAGAATATAAAAATCCGGGGAAGGTTTTATAAACCCTGTTAATAGGTAGTTGCATGGACAGAAAAAATTTATTAAATTCTGATGTTGAAAGTAAAGTTGCTGAAATGCCCAATAGTGGACTTTTCAAAGATATTGTTGAATCTGCGAGGGTAAAAGAATTAAAAAAGAAATTGGGAATTTCAGATATTCAAGAACAAATAGTTCCAGAATATGGGAGATATAAACAATTATTAAGTGATTATTTAAATAAAAAGTTAGAAAATCCAAGAGATATTGCGCAATTAGCAGCTTGCCTCATTGCAATAAAAGAAGTTTATCCTGCCGGTAAGTTGGGAATTCCGATTGATTTTGATATTAGGAGGGGCAATATTCCTCCCGAAAAAGTGTGCAAATATGAAACTATATTAACTTCTTTTTTTGAGAAATATCCAAAATTTGTATTACCTGATTAAATTTTCAAAACATTTAAAAGAGAAAACAGCCTTAGAGTAAAATGACTGAAAAATTAAAAGGAGGGGAGGAATTGGATTAAAATGATAAACAGATTTGTATTTTATCTGAGAAACCTGTTTAAAAAGCCGTTTAAAGTTGCGATTATTAGTTATTACTATCCCGATAATTTGCTTAGTGTCAATAATGGTGTTGCAGTTCATGCATATTATCTTTCACAAGAGTTGGCAAAAATAGGCTGTGAAGTACATGTGTTTGCAAAAGGAGATAAAAACACAATAAAAAAGCAGTATATTGATAATGGGCGGATTGTTATTCATAGAATAAAAACAGAATTAGATGTTTCAATAGAGGATTTTGTGACAAAGAAACGCATGATGTATTTTATATTTGATAACAAAGTTATAAGTGAGGTTGCGAAGGAGCACAGCAGATCTGAAATAAATGTGCTTCATACTCATGGATGGTTAACTTCTGGAGCATTTATCTCAAAATATCTGAATAAGATAAAGTGGGTCCATACTTTTCATGCGATTGAAAAAAATAGAGTAAAATTTATGTCAAAAGAAGAAAAGGAATACTTTAGCATATCTCAGTGGATAGAGAGCACAATTAAATATGCTGATTGCCTTATTGCAGTATCAAAAAATATCCGGGAGGAGGTTATAAAAGATTTTAAAGTAAAAAGCAAGAAAGTAGTTTATATTCCAAATGGGGTGGATTTATCATTATATAACTCGGAGAATCACGATTACAGCCAGAAAAAAATATTATATGTCGGAAGATTCAGCTTAGAAAAAGGAATTGACCTTATTCCAAAAATTGCCGAACAGGTTTTGATGGAAAATAATGAGGCGAGGTTTATTGCTGTTGCAAAATTACAGAGTATTACTTCTTTGGATAAAACAAAAGTAGAATTTGAAAGATTATCAGAGGAATATCCTGAAAGATTTATCTGGATTAATGATTCCCTTAATAGAGAAGCACTTGCAAAATTATACAAAGAGTGCATAATTTATGTTCAGCCATCAAGGTATGAATCTTTTGGATTGTGTGTTCTTGAGGCAATGGCTTGTGGTAATGCTGTTGTTGTTTCAAATAGGGGAGGGTTGCCAGAAGTTGTTGAAAATGCAGGACTAATTTCCCAGTTTAACAGCAGTAGGGTTGCAGAGGATATTCTAAAATTATTAGGGGATTATAGGCTGAGGGAGAGATATTCAAGAAGGGCAATTGAAAGGGCAAAACTTTTCGCATGGGAAAATGTGGCTCTTCAAGTATATAATGTTTATAAAACTCTGGCACACAAATGAACTCTGAAAATCCAAAACTGTCTGTGATTATTGCTGCATACAATTCTGAAAAGTATCTTGAAGAATCAGTTTGTTCGGTGCTAAAAAGCACATTTGAGGATATTGAAGTTATCATTGTAAATGACGGTTCAACTGATTCAACTTTAGAAATTGCAGAAGGAATTGCAAAAAAAGATGAGCGCGTGGGAGTTATTAATCTTGATAAAAATGAGGGTGCTGCGCATGCAAGAAATGAGGGAATTAAAAAATCAAGAGGAATTTATGTATGCTTTTTTGATTCAGATGATATTTCTATACCCAATAGATTTGAAAAGCAGATTGAGTATCTTGATAATCATAGAGACATTGGTTTTGTTTATGGAGATATAATCATAAATTTTCCTGATGGGAAAAAAGAAATAATTGAGTCAATAGAATTTTCTAGGAATCCTGCAGAAATTCTGAAAGAGTCTGTAGAAAGAGATGACATCAAAGAGGATGAAGAGCCTGCGAAGTATCTTGACAAAAATAAATTTATTCCTGTTGGTTCTGTTGTTGCAAGAAAAGAGTTATTTGACAAATTTCGCTTTGATGAACAGCTTTCAAACTGTGAAGACTATGATTTATGGCTTCAGATGATAGGGCATGGAATAAAATGCAGTAGAATTCCTGTTTTAGCATATATTTACCGCATACATGAAAATCAGAAATCAAAATATTCAGAGAAAAAACTTCAGTCAATAAAAAGAATAAGAGATAAATTAAAATCAAGAATGTATTTTGATTAATTAATTGTGCGCATTCGGTGCACTTATTTTTATTCCTAAATCATAATCTATTCATATATTAATTCTTCATATTTTTTAATAGATAATGTTAAAATAATAAGATTCTAACATAATAATTCTTAGAAATCTGGAATAAATGATTTTTTAGCGAAAATCGCCATATTTTTAAACTTAAAACTCTTTAGCTTATTATGGAGATTAATAATACTCTTCTTAATCAATATGGAGAAATAGCTGGGGCAAATATTAATACCTTTTTATTAAACGGGCTTGTGACATTGGCAATAATTGTTCTTGGGGTAATCATTGGCAAGTTTATTAAATTTTCTCTGAAAAAATTGGCTGGCAAGCTGAATTTGGACAAGAAGATACGCCCGAGTTTTATCATTCTCTTTCTTTTAATTGTTGAAATTTCAATTTATATTGTGTTTGCAAATTTTGCCATAAGACGTCTGCAGATTTCAATGCTCACAACATTTGTAGATAATGTCTTGATAGTCATACCGGCATTCACAACTTCTCTGGTTCTTATTTCAATTGGTTTTGCACTTGCAGTTTATTTAAGAGATGTGATTGAAGAAAGTGGGATAAGTGGTTGGAAAACTCTTTCCTTGATTATTTTTTATTTTACTTTGTTTATATTTGGCATTTATTCTGTCAGAATTGCCTTGATTCCTTTTGACCAAAAGACTGTTACAACTTTGATCATAATCCTTACTTCAATACTTGCTTCTGTTATTGCATATATTCTTGCCAGAAAAGAGTTAAAAGAGGATAGGCAAATTATATAAATCCATGTTGTGCTTAATTAAAATTAATTAAACTATCGGTTCTTATTCTTAAAATGACAAAGATTGCAAGAGCTGTAGAAAGAAAAGATGCTGAGATAGCCGGGCTTTTGCATCCTCTTGTTAAAGAGTGGTTTTTTTCAAAGTTTAAGGAATTTTCAATTACTCAAAGATATGGTGTTTCTGCAATATGGGAAAGAAAAAACATTTTAATTTCTGCACCAACAGGAGGCACAAAAACTCTGACTGCTTTTCTTTCAATAATAAATTACCTGGTTATGCTTGCTGAAAAAGGAGAGCTTGAAAATAAAGTTTATGCGGTTTATACTTCTCCTCTTAAGGCGCTTTCAAATGATATTCATAAAAATCTTGAAGAACCTCTTAATGAAATAACTGCGCTTGCAGAAAAAAAAGGAATTAAACTGCAAAAAATAAGAGTGGGATTAAGAACAGGTGACACAACTCCTGCAGAAAGAGTTAAAATGGCTAAAAATCCTCCACATATCCTTATAACAACTCCAGAATCTCTTGCTATTGTGCTTACCACCAAAAATTTTATTGAATCATTTAAAGCAGTTGAATTCTGCATTGTTGATGAAATACACGCTCTAAGCAATAAAAGAGGAGTATATCTAAGCATAAGTCTTGAAAGATTAAATGAAGTAAGCAAAATCTGGCCTGTAAAAATAGGATTAAGCGCAACAATTGCTCCTCTTGAGGAAGTTGCAAAATTTCTTGTTGGAATTGAGGAATTTAGGGATGTTGAAATTGCTGAAGTTCCTCTATCCAAGAAAATAGATTTGGCGGTTTTAACTCCTGTAAAAAATATTATTGATGATGAAAATTTAACTTCAGAAATGTATGTTCTTCTTGATAAATTAATTCAAGAGCACAAAACAACCCTTGTTTTCACAAACACGCGCGCAGGAACAGAAAGAGTTGTAACACATTTAAAAGATAAATTTCCTGCAATTTACGGAGATGATAATATTGCTGCGCATCATTCTTCTCTAAGCAAGACAATACGTTTCGACATAGAAGAAAGATTAAGAGAGGGCAAAATAAAAGTAGTTGTGTGCAGCACAAGTTTAGAGTTGGGAATCGATATAGGATATATTGACTTGGTTTTAATGCTCGGCTCTCCTAAAGCATCTTCTCGTGCGCTGCAAAGAATAGGCAGAGCAGGGCATAAACTGCACGAAACTGCAAAAGGAAGATTTATTGTAGCTGACAGAGATGATTTAGTAGAATGCGCAGTAATTCAAAAAGAAGTTATTGAAAGAAAAATAGATAAAATTACCTTTCCAAAAAATTGCCTTGATGTTCTTGCACAGCAGATATATGGCATGGCGATTTACAAGCAGTGGAATATTAATGAGATTTTTGCCCTTATTAAAAAAAGTTATTGTTATTCTACATTAAGCAAGAATGATTTTTATGACATAATAAGCTACCTCGCAGGAGAGTACGCATTAGAAAAAAGCAATGTTTATGGAAAAATATGGTATGATGAAGAAACTAAAATGATTGGCAAAAAAGGAAAGCTCGCGAGAGTTATTTATATGACAAACATAGGCACAATCCCAGAAGAGGCATATATAACTGTTAAGCTGGCGCCTGCAGGAGAAAAAATAGGCGCGATTGATGAGGGCTTTCTTGAAAGAATGAAAAGAGGAGATGTATTTGTTTTAGGAGGAAGCAAATATGAGTATGGTTATGTAAAAGGAATGAATCTTTATGTCAAAACTGCAATTCACAGAAATCCGACAATTCCATCCTGGTTTTCTGAAATGCTTCCGCTAAGCTTTGATTCTGCAAACGAAATAAATAAATTTCGAGGCATGATTAATAAAAGAATGTTTGAGAAAAAAAGCAAGGCAGGAATTATTGAATTTATAAAAAATTATCTATATGTTGAAGATTCTTCTGCAGAGGCGATTTACAATTATTTTTACGAACAATTTAAATTTTCCGAGATTCCAACTCCTGAAAAAATAATAATTGAAAAATTCAAAGGAGAAAAAAATTATCTTTTAGTCAGCAGTATGTATGGAAGAAGAGTTAATGATGCAATTTCAAGAGCGCTCGGATATTTGATGGCACAGGCAGGCGGAAGAGATATTGAGATTGGAATAAATGACAATGGATTTTATTTTGCAGGAGAAAAATTGCAAATTGAAAAAGCGCTTAAATTTCTTACAGACGAAAATCTTGAAGAAGTGCTGACAGAGGCAATTGAAAGAACAGACATACTTGCGAGAAGATTCAGGCACTGCGCTGCACGCTCTCTTATGATACTTAGAAATTATAAAGGGCATGACAAAAGCGTCGGCAAACAGCAGATGAAAAGCCATTTTCTGCTGAATGCTGTCAGAAAAATATCTAAAAATTTTCCAATATTAAAAGAAGCAAGAAGAGAGGTTTTAGAGGACTTGATGGATATTGAAAATGCGAAAAGAGTGATAAAAAGAATTAATGATAAAATGATAAAAATAGAAATAATAGAGGTTAAATTGCCTTCACCATTTACGCTTAACTTGCTCATTCAAGGGCATACGGACTTGATAAGAATTGAGGACAAGCAGGCATTCTTGAAAAGAATGCACGAACTGCACATAAAATTAATTGAAGGGAGAAAAAGTGTTTAAATTGTAAAATGAACCCCAAATACATTTTCATAAGCAAAGCATTATATATCCCCGAAATTAAAACACTCGCAATCGGAGATTTGCATTTAGGATATGAATTCCTTATAAATAATGCAGATATTCAGATTCCTTATTCTGAATTTGAAAATATGAAAGATGAACTGAAAAAAATTATTGAAGACATTAAAAAACGAAAAAGGGATATTAAAACAGTTGTTTTTCTCGGAGATATCAAGCACTTTTTTGCTTATAAAAAAATTGAAAGGGATTTATTTGTCGAGCTTATTGATGAAATTGGTAAAACGGCTGATAATCCTGAATTAATTGTCATAAAAGGCAATCATGAAAAAAGAATGGACTTTGCCTATCAAAAACTCCTTGATTTTTATGTAAAAGGAAGTTTTGCATTTATCCACGGAGATGTTATGCATAAAGAGATTCTATCCCCCGAAATTGAAATAGTTGTGATGGGGCATCTTCATCCTGCAATAGCACTTAAAGATTCACAGAAAATAAAATCAGAAAAATACAAGTGTTTTCTTGCAGGAAAATATCTCGGAAAAGAGTTTATCATACTTCCAAGTTTTGGAGAGATTAATACAGGTACAAGCCTGAATGAACATTTGTCTGATGACAGGTGTTTTATTCCTCCTGCACAGCTTCTGAATTTTGAAGTGCATGCAATTGGAGAAGATAATCAATATTATAACTTTGGGAAGCTGGGGGTATTGGAAAAACTACATGACAACATTAAAAAATAGTATCTTTACGAGCATTAAATAATACATTCTTAAAGAATCACATCTTCTCTAAAATTTGTATTCTTTTATCAATCGGCGGATGAGTGCTCCACAAATTGCTCAAGTCACGCTTAAAAGGATCAGACATAAACAAAGGCGCGACTGCCTTGCTTACGCGGACTTTTTCTGACGAAGAATCATTTTTGATTTTTCTTAAAGCTCCAACTAATCCTGTCGGCGAGCGCGTGAATTTAATTGCTGTTGCATCTGCACTGAATTCCCTCTTTCTTGATATTGCCATCTGAACAAGATAAGTGACTATTGGCGCAAGAATTGCGAGAAGTATTCCAATTAAAATAAAAATAATCTGTGCTTTATTATCCCTGTCATTTCCGCCTGAAAAATGCAAACTCCTTAAGAATATCTCAGAAATAATTGCAATCATCCCAACCAGCACAGCAGTCAGGGTCATAAATCGTATGTCATAATTCGCAATATGACTCATTTCATGTGCAATAACCCCTTCAAGCTCTCTTTTATCAAGCTTTTCAAATGCACCTTCTGTCACGCAAATCACAGAACTTTTAGGATTGCGCCCTGTTGCAAAGGCATTTATCTGACTTCCTGGCATAATATACACTCTTGGCATTGGCATTCCTGATGCAAGGGACATTGATTCGACCGAGTTATACAAATTTCTGTAAGCATTTCTGTCAGCAGGTTTTGCGCCAACAGATGCGAGCGCGATTTTGTCAGAATTATAAAACCCAATCCACACATATAATATAGAAATAATTATTGAAACAATCATTATAAATATAAAATAATCTCTTCCAAAAGCCATGCCTATAACAAATCCAAATAAAATAAAAATCGCAATTATGATAATCATAAGAAAAACAGAGTTTCTTTTGTTTCGTGCAATCTGGTCATAAAATATAATTCTTGCCGGTTCCATAATCTGCATAGTAAAAGATTATTTATAAAGGTTTTTTATCTTTGATAAAATGAAAAAAGAAAAAACACCAATAGACAAACTTAAAATAAGGCAAAATATGGGATGTTAGTAAAATAGATTATTCTGTTTCTTGAGATCTTGATATCCTATTTATCGTTTTGTATTGCAATAGTCTTTTTATAGTATTAAAAGAATGGTTATCTATGACAAAAAACTGGTTTTACAGAATGACTAGTTGGTTAAATGAATATTTACGGGATAAACCAAAGTATTATTTAACTGATGATGCAAAAGGAATAGCTGCAAACCTTAGAGATGCTTTGCCTATGCAGACAGAAGATGCAAGAGGAAGTTTTGAAATACTTCTTTACGACTGCGCGCAAAGAAGAGCAATGAGTCATGAAAGCAAATTAATTCTAAGAGAAGATATTCGAGGGGCATATAACGAACTGCAATTATACGGGCTTCTTGAAGAGTTTGGAGTAGAGCGGGAAAAACCTTGAAATCTTAATTCTATTATATATTAAAAATTTATAAAACACCATTTAACAAAATAACCTTAAATGAAAAGATGTTGAATAAGGCAGAATTATTGGATGTTAGAAAAAATTATCTTGTCAGGATTTCATATACAAAAGATTTTAAAGAAAAGTTAAAAACTAACTTTCGGCACTGCCCTTTCTCTTTCTGCTATTTCCAAAAATGGGCGTTCTTTTACACTATACAATGAAGCAAAGAATTTTCCAGGAAATACTTTTACTGAATTATTGAAGTCAAGTATTGTGTCATTGTAATACTGCCTTGCATAAGCCACTTTGTCTTCTATTGCAGACAATTCATTTTGCAGCTGCAAGAAATTTTCATTTGCTCTTAACTGAGGATAATTTTCAGCTATTGCAAAAATCGATTTTAATGCATTTTGCAATTGGTCTCCTGCCCGAACTTTTGAAGGAATGTCTTTTGCAGAAAGAAGCGCCTTTCGCGCTTTTGTAACATCTTCCATTATTCCTTTTTCGTGCTTTGCATATCCCTTGACTGTTTCAATTAAATTAGGGACTAAATCTGCTCTTTTCTTAAGCTGAACATCAATCTGTGCAAGGGAATTATCGATTCTTAAGCCCTTTGTAACAAATTTGTTGTAATAATAAACAAACATAATAACAATTAATGCAACAATTCCCACAGAAGTTGCCCAAATCCAAATCAAGCTCATAATTAATACAGAAATTCTGTGTTTATAAATTTATTCCTTGATTAATTCTTAAGAAATCATTTCTCCTCGTAATACTTTTTTCCTTTCAGCTCTTCAGGCATATGCTCCTGCTCGACTTTTGCTTCAGGAAAGTTATGGGCATACTTATATCCTTTTCCATAGCCGAGCTCTTTCATTAAATTTGTTTCTGCATTTCTTAAATGAAGTGGAACTGGAAGATTTCCTGTTTCTTTTATATCTGCTCTTGCTTTATTTACTGCGACATAACACGAATTTGATTTTTTTGCATTTGCCAGATAAGCTGCGCATTGTATAAGTGCAGTATCGCATTCAGGATAACCCAAAAATTCCACAGCATTTTTTGCAGAAATCGCCACAGCAAGGGCATTTGTATCTGCGTTGCCAACATCTTCTGATGCAAACCTAATCATTCTTCTCACAATATACTTTGGATCCTCGCCTGCTTCAATCATTCTCATCACCCAGTAAATTGCTCCATCAGCATCAGAATCTCTGAGAGATTTATGCATAGCTGAAATTATATTATAATGCTCTTCTCCATTTTTGTCATAAACAAGTGAAGTTTTTTGTGTAGAATCTAAAATTGATTGTTTTGTTATTTCGTTTTCTTTGCTTAAAGAAACTGCCAGCTCAAGTATGTTCAGGGCATTTCTTGCATCTCCATTTGAAAGAACCGCAATGAGTTTTTTATTATCTTCACTAAGGTTTATTTTATTATTTAATCCCCTTGCATTTTCAATAGCATTAGAAATTATCCTAAGCAAATCATTTTCATTAAGGCGGTTAAGAACAAATACTCTTGAACGTGACAAAAGTGCAGATATAACTTCAAAACTCGGATTCTCTGTTGTAGCCCCAATTAATGCAAGTATTCCTTTTTCAACATAAGGCAGAAGAAAATCCTGCTGTGCTTTGTTAAATCTGTGAATTTCATCTAAAAAGAGAATTGTTTTTTTATTAAACAGCTTTGCCTGATTAATTGCCTTTTTTATATCTTCTTTTCCTGCTGAAACAGCTGAAATTTCAACAAACTCTGCATCAACTGCTCTTGAAATTATTTTTGCAAGAGTTGTTTTTCCGCATCCAGGAGGACCCCAGAAAATCATTGAACTGTTTATTTTTCCCGATTCAACCATTATTTTTATCGGTTTGCCTTCTCCGGTAAGATGCTCCTGCCCAACAAATTCTTCAATTGATTTCGGGCGCATTCTGTAAGCCAATGGTTTATCACTAAATTCCATAATTTATTATTTAACTATGATTATTAATAATTTATGGTGATGATTTTATTGTTTTATCTTTTTATTTCACAGTAAAAATTTTATTGTCATTTACATCAAAAATTCCAAGGCGGACGCCTGCATCAATCCATCCGTGCGCGTAATTTACAGCTGCAAAGGCATTTACAAAATCTCCTTTTTTTTCAAAATGAGCTGCATCACTTAAGTAATTAGCTGCCATTTCGATAATTTTTTTTGCTTCACTTTCTCTGCTTTTGATTATTTTATTTTTTATAATCTCCAATGCCTTATTTGTTAAATTAAGATATTTCATAAGTTTCTGCATAGAAATTTTATCTGCAACCATTTTAAAAAAACAAAGAAAACTATTTAAACTAATCCCTTATAGAATCTTTATGGATAGGAATTCTTATGCACGACTTGGAGCAACAAGTGCAATATTAGGGTGTTTAGGTGTAGGATATGCTGCAGTAACTCTGCCTGCAGACATTCAGTGGACTAGTGTTGATTTAATAACTCCTGAGCAAGCGCATAAACAATATCCTGACGGAATACCAAAAGGAGTCTATACAAATATTGATGATGTTTTAACAAATACTTTTAGCATAAAAGGAGATGCATCAATAGCTTACACTCCAAAAGGTACGATTAAAAAAGGGGTAAATGTTCATGTAGGTATAGGAACATTCAGCACAGCACAATCAGGCTATGTGGATATAAATGATAGATATGTCTGTTTAAGCGGAGTGTCAAGCAGTTCTTCTGTTATTGAAGCTCCATTTTTAGCAAGAGAAACTATCGGGCTCTATACAGATAATGTAACTCTAAAAGGCTCACCTTCAGTTGATGCTTCAGCAGTAGTTTTAGGAGATTTTCAATGCGACTCGTGCATAGTAAATAGTCCTATGCAGATTAATACAGCATATGATGTATCAATTACAAATGCTCAATTTAATGTTTCTTCTGGTTATGCATTAAATATCACTTATCACCCGCCCTTGTCAAAAGATGAAAATACTATCACCTTAAGAGGAAATCTATTCAACGGAGGAAATGCTATACGAACTTCTGCAGTAATTGATGCAGGTACTATTCGCGGAGATAATGAATTTAGCAGTTGCGTCAGTGTTATCAGAGATCTGACAAGCATTTCTGATATGCAGTCATTAGTTGGAAATGCCTGGGTTGTTCCAGAAACAAACCCAATTTCAAAAGACGGAACAACTTATCACAGAGCCTTGCAAACAGCAGAAGAAGTTATTGATTATAATGGAGGTGCACTGGTTAGCTCGAATGTTCCAAGAACAAGAGAACAATTAATCTCCTGGGTTGGACAGCCATTGCAATACAGCCCTAATGGAAATACTGATATGGATCATGATGGAATTGCAGATATTTATGATGAAGATATTGATGGAGACGGCTATAGCAACACATATGAAACTTCTGTCGGCACAAATCCTTATGATTCATCAAGCCATCCGCCTGCACACGGATTATCTGCAACAAATTATTTTACAACTGGATTAATGATGGCACTTATTGGAATCGTGAGTATTAAGAAGATTTTTAAAAGAGATTTGAATAAGCACAGGTAATTATTTTCACAGAGGTATCTTTTCTCAATTAAATAGCTTCAGAAATCTCTTTTTTTATTTCCTGTTTGTTCTCTTCTTTTTTCTTATTCTGCTCTGGGAAAATCTCTTCAAGCGCTTTTGTGCCTTTTTTTACAACAGAAAGATTAATCTGCGAAATGCTCAGAGAAATTTCATTGCCCCTCACACTCTTTTTTCTTCTAAACCCTTTGTGAGGCACTCTTCTCAAAAACTTGCCTTTTTTTAAAAGAAGTCTTGCAAGTGCAGGTCCTTCAATCTGTTCTGAACCAGGAAGCCCGGCTATATCACTTGTTCCCTTTATTTCAAGTTCATAGGATGAAAGTTCTGGAAGCAATTCATTGCCTCTGAATTTCTCACCTATTTTCTTTCCTATGAGAAACTCTGAATCTGACTCAAAGTGGTAAGTTTTCCCTTTTTCAGATAGGTTTATTTTAAATACCATTATCTAAAGCGTAAAAGAAGATTTTTAAAGATTGCTATCGCCCTTTATTGATGTTTTATGAGTTATTGCTGGCAATTATTCAGGCAGCAACAGAGTTTCTGCCTATTAGCAGTTCTGGGCATTTAGCCGTTGCAAGCACTCTGTTCGGAAAACCCAACTTATTTTTTATCACTCTTTTGCATCTTGCCTCTCTTTTTGCAGTGATTATTTTTTTAAGAAAAGAGCTGATTTCTCTTTTTAGTTTTAAAAAAGAATACAGGAGATTATGGATTTACTGGATTATTGCAACAATCCCTGCAGCACTCGTCGGATTTCTTTTCAGCAATTTGATTGAATCGCTTTTTTCTTCATTATGGCTTATTGGAATTTTTTTTATTTTTACAGGAGCAATTCTTCTTTCTACAAGATTATTTTCTGGCAATAAGGATATTAATTTTAAAAATTCTATTTTTATTGGGCTGTTTCAGGCACTCGCAGTATTTCCAGGAATTTCAAGAAGCGGCATGACAATTTCCTCTGCAATGTTCTCAGGAATTGAAAGGGAAAAAGCAGTCAAATTTTCTTTTTTGCTTTTTATTCCCCTCTCACTCGGGGCTTTTGTTCTTGAACTAATAAAAACGCCCGCAGCTGCAATAAATGCAAGCATTATTTTTGCATTTATTTTATGCTTTGTTTTAAGTTTGGTTTTTCTTAATTTCTTGCAGGCAATAATAAAAAAGAATTATTTCTGGATGTTCTCATTTTATTGTTTCGCAGTTGGAATAGTATCGATAGTTTTGGATTTTGCAGCTCTTTAATCTGCTTATACATTGGCTCTTTATGTTTATAATTTCGGATTATGGCAGGATTTATAAAATAGGGCTTCTTAATATAGCGATGAAAAAGGATGTGATTGTAATAAGCTTGGGTGGAAGCATGATTTTTAAGAATAATGAGATTAATATAAAATTTTTAAGAAATTTTAAAAAATTAATTTTAAAGCATTCAAAAAAACATAAATTTATTATAGTCTGTGGAGGAGGAAGTGTTGCAAGAATGTATATTGGGGGTCTTAAAAAACAGGGAATGTCAGAAAAGCTCCAGAGTTTTGCAGGAATTTCTGTTACAAGAACAAATGCCCGTTTTATGAGCTATTTTTTTGGGAATGACCAGATGGAAGGAATTCCATCAACGATAAACGGAGTAAAAGAAATGATAAAAAAGCAGGATATTGTTTTTTGCGGAGCTTTAGAATATCATCCAAACCAAACTTCAGATACAACTTCGGCGCAGATTGCAGAAGAGTTTGAAGCAGATTTTATAAATATAACAAATGTTTCAGGACTTCATGACAAAAATCCCTTGGAGCATAAAGATGCTAAATTTATTCCACAAATAACTTGGGGTAACTTTTATAAGGTAGCTTTAAAAATGAAATTCTCGCCAGGACAGCATTTTGTGCTTGACCAGAAGGCAGCAAAAATAATAATGGATAATAAAATAACGACTTATATTGTAGGCTCAAATATAAATAATCTGGATAATTTATTAAACTCAAGAAGATTCACAGGCACGATTATTGAAGGATAATAAAAAATTACAAAACATATTCTCCGTCCCAATATAATTTTGAAATCATTGGGTGTTCTAATCTTTCCATAAATTCGTCAATTGTCATTGTTTCAATTGTTGGATTTGCAAGAGCATAATCTTCGGCACTTTTTGCTCTGTATCCAACTCCGTTTGCCTCAAAAGGAGCATTAAATAATTCTCTCATTATCCACATTATGCTCATTATGTTTTCATCTTCTTTTCTCTCTGTTTCATAAATTTCAGCTTCTTTAATTGTTGGAAACCAAGAGCTTCCAAAATCGACTATTTCGCCTTTTCTATATAGCCTTGCCATCTTTAAAATTCTTTTTTAACCTTTATAAAGTTTGTTTTTCTTTAATTCTTATGGAAAAAATTGTTTTAATTGATAGTAATAGTCTAAATGAAGTCAGGACTAAATTTATTGAACTGTCAAAAAAAGGAGTTAAAACAGCAGTTTCTGCCAAAGATGCAGAATTTAACAGAAAAATTATTGAGGGAAAATACTGCGATTATTTGACTGACATTGAATACTCTGGAAAAAATGAACGGCTTGACCAGAGAGATTCTGGATTAAATAATGTTCTATGCAAATTAGCATTAAAAAATAACATTGCAATAGGGATTAATATTTCAAAACTACTTAACTTAAATAAAGAGCAAAAAGCATTTTATCTTTCAAGAATTATCCAAAATATCAAATTATGCAGAAAAAATAAAACAAGAATTGTTCTTGTTAACTCAAAAGACAAAGAAAATATGCGCGCGCTTTTGCTGACTTTAGGCATGGCAACAGACAATATACCCGCACTAAAGTGTGGAGTTTGTGTTTGGGTTTTGGGAGAACCGGGAAAAATCTATACATTTTAACTCCAATCTAAAGATTGGAGATTTTTCACAAGTATTAAACATCCCATAACTCCATCCATTCAAAATCTTTTCATTCTGTTAACAAAATTTCATAATAATTCTTATCTAAGAAAACTAATAATCCTCAGTGTCTTCGCTTTCTTCGCCAGAATCTTCAAAACCTTCTTCGCTATCTTCTGAAGAATCCTTGTCTTCTTTACTTTCCTTTTTACCTGACTTTCCTCCGGCAATTTCCATTTTTCCAAATTTTCCTGTTGTCAGCTGTTTTTCTCCCTGAAATTCGTTTATATACCCATTAGTTATTTTAATTATGCTTCCCTCTTTTACTTTATCAACATCATCATTCCATAAAGTAAGCTTAATTTCGCTTTCTCCGTCTGTTACAACAGCATTTGCAAGTCTTATCTTGCGTCCGTATTTATCTATAGTTCTCGGTTCTTCAACAGATTTTACAGTTATTTCAATATTAACATTTCCCTGCCCTGCTTTAAGTTCTGAGATTTTCATTTTATAGAATTAACAATTTCCTGCTGCTGCTCCTGATGCTGTTGAAAGAGTTTTTTCACATTCTGCCGGAGCATTATTAAATGCTGAGCATATTGCCTGCTTAAATGCATCTGCACTTCTTCCTCCGCTATACATTGCTCCATTAATCACAATAGTTGGCGAACCGCTCACGCCATATTTATCTGTCAGTCCTTCGTGCTCTTTAAGTATTGTTACTGCTTCTGATTTTAAACAATTTTCAATTTTTGCTGTATCTATACTAAATTTTGCTGCTGCTTTTTTCCAGCAAATGTCTATATCTTTGCTATATGTAGGATAGCAAGTATTATCTATTTCAGTTATATAATCCCATAATTTATCTGGATAATATTTATTTATGCAAACCTGCCTTGCATTTTCTTGTGCTTCTAATGCCCCGTGAAGCGACTGAACACTATCAAGAGTTGTCCCGCCAACATTGACTATAAACTTTATATTAAAATCTGCCTTGTCTTTTAACAAATCATAAACTGGTTTCATTAGTTGTTCTGCCTGAACACCATAAGGGCAAAAGCTCATTACAAATAATTCTATTTTTGGCTTGTCAGATTTTGGTATTTCTGCTGATGTTGAAGCAGTATTTGTTGTGCTTGTTGAAGCAGTTAATGGAGCAACACCTTGAACAAAATATTTTCCGTCTTTTGTTACATATAACGGAATTTCCTGCCCCTGATAAGAGACAGTGATTTCGTATAAACTTCCATCACTTTTTGAAGATACAAAAGTTACTCCTCCGCCGACTTGTGAATTAAGGTAGCTTACTAATCCATCTGAAGCTTTTGATTCGCTGACTGTTTTGCCGGTTATTCCCCCATTGTTTATCACTAAAAATATTAAAAGAACTCCCAAGATATAGGTTGTAATAGCCCAATTATGCCTTGGTATTTTACTAATCACACTCTTTTTTGGAGTTTCTACCTGTTCTTTTGCACTTTCCATCCTTTCATTAGAGAAAAATTGTTTAAAAAGGTTGTGGTGATTTTGAAAATCCGTAAATTAACATTAAATCGCTTTAAATCGCTTGATTAACATTTTATTAACCTTGATTTTGCAGCACAACAAAAGTTAAATAAATGATGATTGCCTTATTTATTCATGGGAGAGCGATGGGATAAACTTAGATGCAGGATGTTATATACTTATTTGAGTGCTCTTAGCAGTGACGGAGAATATCGTGATCATTGCACTAAGGACTCGCTTCCAAGTGTTATTGAACGAAAATTAACTGAGATTGAGCATGTTAACCAAAGCACAAATCCTCGTTATTATCCTAGATTAAAATCTAGAAAAATAAGAAATCTTAGGCGAAGTGCTGAATGTGATATTGCATTATTAGGGCTGATTGACTATGGGAAGTACAAAGAATACCATCAGAGATTGATTGATGTTTTGGAAAAACAAAATAATTAAATACGCGCTTCTTTACATATTATTATGCCTTATGATATTATTATAGGAAGAGATGATTCTGACAAAAAGCGATTTGGAGACAAAGGATTGATAAAAATTGGAAGAGGCTATGTTAAAATGGGGCAGTATACCTCTCTTTCAAATAATATTTTTTTAGATATTGCCCGAAGCCATGTAATTTTAGTTGCCGGCAAACGCGGAAGCGGAAAATCCTATTCGCTTGGAGTTATTGCAGAAGAGATTTCAAGGCTTCCTATTGAATCAAGGAAAAATATCACGCCGATTATTTTTGATACAATGGGAATTTTCTGGACAATGAAATATGAGAATAACAAAGAAAAAGCGCTTCTTGATGAGTGGAATTTAAAGCCAGAAAATATTTCTGTGAGAGTTCTTGTTCCCTACGGGCATTATGAGAATTATATTGAAAAAGGAATTCCTGTTGATGCATCATTTGCATTAAGTGTCTCTGAAATGAAAGCAGAGGATTGGACGCTCATATTTGGATTAGAGATGACAAATCCTATTTCTGTTTTAATACAGAAAGTTCTTTTTAATATTAATATAGAAAATTTTAGCATACTAGAGATTATTGATTTGATAAAAAAAGAAACAGAGTATAGTTCTGATGTAAAAAATTCTGCAATCGGGCTTTTTGAAAGTGCGCGCACATGGGGAGTTTTTGCAGAAGGCAACATTAGACCCATTAGTGTTAAAGAGTTATTGAAATCAGGAGAGCCGACAATTATCGATTTAAGTGTCTATAACTCTATTGGTGCTTTTAATGTAAGGGCGCTTGTCATAGGACTATTATCAAGAAAAATTTTCAACGAAAGAATGAACTCAAGAAAAGCAGAAGAAGTAGAAGCAGTCAGGCATGGAGTTGATTATCTTTCCTTCAAGCCTGTGAGAGACGTTCCAATGGCTTGGATATTTATTGACGAGGCTCATGAATTTCTTCCTAAAACAGGCAAAACTCCTGCATCAGACGCACTTATACAGCTTCTTAGAGAGGGAAGACAGCCAGGAATCTCTGTTGTCTTAGCAACACAGCAACCAGGGCAGATACATGGAGATGTTATGACTCAGGCAGATGTTGTTATTTCACATAGAGTTACTGCACAGCCTGATATTTCTGCGCTGAATGAAATAATGCAAACTTATCTTCTCGAAAGCATAAAACAAGAAATTGACAATCTTCCTAATCTAAAAGGAAGCGCAATAATCTTAGATGACAATTCAGAAAGATTGTATCCAATGAGAATAAAGCCAAGAATTACATGGCACGGCGGTGAAGCGCCGACAGCTGTTAAAGTTGAAAAAAGAGTATGATTTAAAAAATCCAAATAATCAATGTCCAAACAAATTGAGGATTTGCAAAACAAGCGAGCGAGGCGAAGCCGAGCCAATAATCTATTTTGCTAACATCTTATAATTTTCCCTAATTCAATATCTTTTCAATTCCCATTTTCCTTTATTCTTAATACTAATTAAAAGCATAAAAATCAAGAGGCCATGCAGGTTAGGGATTTAAAAAATAGATAAGCGAGCAGAGTGGGCATATTATAAAAAGTTATTTTCTCTAAATTATATAATAAAATCCAATATATCTTTTATAAAATATATGTTCAAATGCAAGAATTATTTAAAAAGAATTTTAATAAACTGCTTAATGAACAGAAGAGAATTCCTCAAAAATGGACTTGTATTCACTGCCTCAGCAGGAACATTATTAACTGGCTTAGAATCATTTGCAGAAGAAAAACCCGCTCTTCCAAAACAACCAAAACGAATTTTTCTTACAATAGATGACGGCCCTTCTTATTATACAGAGCAAATTCTCAGGAATTTAAATGGAGAAAATGCAATCTTTTATTTTATAGGGAAACAACTAAAGACACAGAGAGAAAAGGCCTATAAAGTTTTAGAGGCAGGAAGTATTATAGGAAATCATTCATACACTCACCCTGATTTTAAAAGAGTAAGTTTTGCAAGTGCGAAAGAGCAGTTTGAAAAAACAGAAGAGCTGATAGAAGAAGCATATGCTCATTTAGGAATAAGAAGAATAAGAAAATTTTTCAGATTTCCTTATGGTTCATCAAGAGCAGATATAAAAGAGTTTATCAAATCGCAGGAAAGTGAAATTCAGTTTTGGGATATTGACACACTTGACTGGAGATACTATTCCAAAAAATCTCCATTAAGTGCTGGAACAATAATGAAAAATTGTTCAGAAGCGCAAGATGGAGATATTGTGCTTGTGCATGAGAGAGGATTTACAACAGCGCAAATAATTCCTTTTTATGTGAATTCTAGGAAATATGACCTCGCAATTCCTTTTATGGCGCAAGATAAGATGCCAGAACTTTATTAAAAAGTTCAAATGGTGGAGTTTTAGGATTAGCTTCTAAATTTAATGAAGTCGGAGTTGCCTGACGAACAGGATAATACCTCAATCCTTTTTCAAGATTATAAGCTGTCAAAGCATCCAAACTTTCTCCTGTTCTTAATGGCGTTTTAAATAATTTCATTCCCTGTCTTTCTTCAGAATTTTCTGGCGCGCCCCATCTTAATTCAGGAGGATGATTAGGATCAAAGGACATATCAAACAATCTGCTTTCAATATCTGACAGAGCTAATCTAAAAGATTTTCCGCTTGAATTTTCATATACAATTCCTTTTTCTAAAAATAATTCTTCTTTTCTTTTTATTAAAAATTCTGCAAGTGCTTTTCTAGATGAAAATCCAGAATAATCGCATATCTGGGAATTTCCAAAATTTTCCAGCATTGATTTTAATCTTTGGGTAAAATAAGAATATTTATTCTTTCTGTCAACATCACTTGAAGGAGAGCTCCATACTTCCCAACGCCCATTTGCCTGATAGATATTTTCTTCAGAAGAATCATTTGGAAAAGTTATAACTCCGTTTTGCAGAACATCATTCCACGCCTGCCTGACAAACTCTGCTCGTTCTTCGAGCATTTCTGAAAATTCTAAAACAGATGATTCTAAAAATTTTACAGGAGATTCAATTCCTGTTCTTAATGAAGCTCTTACAATTCCAGGATAGTCAGAAACTTTTTCTCCATTTATTTCTATACTTCCATTTTCATTTAATTCTGCCATAAGTTTATACTGCTCAATGCTGTATCCAAACTCAAGCATTTCTTGATTTGTAAAATGAACCGCTTTTCCTCCCTGCATTTTTGCAAAGCGCATAACTCTGAAACCATCATAGCATCTTGATAATCCAGAAACACCAAGCTCAGCAGATTTGACAAAGGGTATTGCAGAAAGTGTCTGATTAAAAGTTATTGAGTGGTCTGGATGAGAATCAAGAAAATGAATCTCGCCTGAAGAATCAATATCCCCTACAACAAGGCAGTGCCCGTTGGCATTATAGCACATTGTCCCCGGAACCAAAGAACTTTGATTTATTGAAATAGGAACAGAATCAGTGGCTTCTAAATCAGGAGCTGTCCTAAAATTTCCAGAAACAAAATTAAATCCATTTTCACCCCCTTCCATTGAAGCACTTAAAAAACCTCTAAAATTTCCATTAAAAGAAACACTATCAACACTTCCAACAGGATGATTTCCATAAGAGTATCTTATATCCCCTCCTTTTTTCATTTTTATCTGCGAGACAACAGCAGGCAGTCCTCTCCGATAATTATAATATAGAAATAGCAATTCTGGAAAACTTCCGCAATGGCACATCGCTTTCAACAAACCTAAATCATCACTACCTAATTGAGCATTTCCATTCTGTAAAAAATCAGGATTATTCAACAAATTCATTTCATCATCTATCATAACTCTATCAATCTTTGCGCCTTTTTGTTTTCCTGTTCCATCTCTTTTAAATTTGTAAATATTTCTAACCCAATCAGAATATTTGTGAAATTCATTAAAATTCCATTCTCTTAAAACCGGCCAAGCACCAAAGATTTCAGATGAAGAATCTATCGGAATTAAAGAATTTCCTGCAATAGTTCCAAGCGATGCGATAAACTGCCTTCGTGTTAGTTTCATGAAAATGCTTGGAACAGCAGTTTAAAAGTATTTTTGTGTTGAATTAACTATTAATGTGCTCGCTTCACTCACTTATTTTCTTGCAAATCTGCTATCCATTTTCACATTGGTTCTTTAAATTTTTCGATTAATGTTAAAGAAAATAAAAAAGTTAATAATCTTGCCTAAAATAATACAAAATTATGGGCTGTTAGAAGAATAAATTAAAGGCATTTCAGAAGTTACTTCGCCTTTAATCTCTTTATATCATTTAACAAGATAAATGATTTTTCCTCTCCGATTAAATTTTCAAAATCTTCTTTTGCACCATTTAACACTTTTCTTAACCCTTTCATTTCCCGGATAATTGTCTCAATTTCTTTTTCAGAAAGATGAGTTCTTGATAAAAACCTCCAGCCTTTTAATATCTCTGGCTTATCCCCCTCATTCTGCGCGAGCGCGAGGGTGATATTTTCCAAATCAATTAAATCATCATAAGACAGCGTTTCAAGAATTGAATTCGTCTTTTTAGAGGATAAATTAGTATAATCTTTTATTACAAGTGATGTTTCCTTTATTACGTCCCTCATAAGCTCTTTGATTCTTAGTTTTAACAAGCTTCCATCGCCTCCTAATTCTATGAGCATTTTTTCAAGGGATTCAAGTATTTTTTCCATTACCTTTCCTTTTTGTATTACCCTAGATGCCTGCATAATATTTAATTCATCTGCTAGTTCAAAGTGATTCAATCTTTCAAGATATAAATCAAAAAGCTCTCTTTGCTTTTCAAGTATCTGAAGAGTGTCTGTTGCTCTTCTCATTATCTCTGATTTGTTCTTTAGGGGATATTTTATATTCTTGTAATAAATGTGTATTTGGTTCTTCCTTTCTGAAACTGCAATTGTAAGCGTGCTTGTCTGCTTTGCAGTTCTTTCTGCTGCCTTGTGCCTTGTTCCTGTTTCCTGCGACGGAATTGTATTATCTGGAGCAAGTGTTACATTTGCATATGTAATCCTGTTCAAATCCTTTGAGACAATTATTGCCCCATCCATTTTTGCAAGTTCAACAAGCTTTTGAGGTGTGAATTTGCAGTTTATTCTGAATCCTCCGTCAAGAAGAGGTGAAAGAAGTTCATTTTCTATTACTATCAGCCCGCCTTTTTTTGCATCAAGAACACCATCAACACCATTTCTTAAATTTGTTCCAGGAGAAACCATTTTTAAAATGCTTATGAATTCCTCTCTTGTTGCTATTGAATTATTTTTTGTTTCAATTATTGTTCTCTGCTTTTCTGATTTTTCCATTCTCACCTTTTTTGCTTTTATCTGATTATATCTGATTATATAAAGCAATTATGCTCTTTTTAAATTTGTTGTGCTCATTTTTCAGTAAGATTTTTACAAACTTAACATATTTAAATAATAAATATATGTTCCATTCGACTCCTGATTAACGCCCAGTGCAGGAGTCGAACCTGCCCACCGATTGCTCGGTCGAGGTTAGCAACCTCGTGCAATACCGCTATGCGAACTGGGCTTAAAGATACTAAAAATTAGCAGGTTATAAGTTTTTGTATTTGGTGATGTCCTCAAAATATTAGGGCATAATTTCTTTGAAACCTAAATATTCCTTTTTCACATTTTACATCTTTCAATTCTAATTTTCTTTTGTTATTAATATAAATTAAATCATTTAAAAAATAAATATACCAATGAATTAGCGGATTACAGATTTATATAATTAAATAAGTGAGCAGAGCGAACCATATTTATATTTAATTAACCTAATAGTTTTGTATTTGAAGGTTTTTGCTTTAATTTCTTGTTGAATTCTATTATATAATTCTTTTTATAAGCTTGCCTGCTGAAAGAAAACTGCTCTACTTTAGTGGTGAGTGAATTTCAGCTTTCATGTTGGCAAGCTTTAGTAATATATTAATTCTAGA
>JAGVXO010000034.1 GCA_018303755.1 Candidatus Pacearchaeota archaeon | reverse complement strand
ATCACAAGCTTTCATAAGGAAGATGAGAAAATGAAAAATCCGAAAATTATATCGTTGAGAAATAATAACGGGATACTACATATAAAAAACTAATGGTAACTTTTAAATATTTGATTTTCTAATTATCTTTATGCTAACTAAGGAAGAAGAGAAGCACTTGCAGAATATAAGAATAATCAACCCCCTTTCAAAAAAGGGGCTCACGTCCGGGCAAAAAGCTGCTGATTTTCTTACAAAATGGGTTGGAAGCTGGACATTCATTTCTTTGTTTACAATATTTTTGATTTTATGGATTTGTGTTAATGTATATTTCCTTTCATCAGCCAATAAACCTTCATTTGATCCATATCCTTTTATTTTATTAAATCTCGTTTTAGCCTGCCTTACTGCATTTCAGGTGCCAATAATTTTAATGAGCCAGAACAGGGAAAATGAAAGAGACAGAGTAAGAACAGAATATGACTATGCTGTTGATAGAAAAGCAGAAAAAGAAATCAGGGATGTTAAAGAATCCCTTGACAAGATTAAATCTCATTTAAGAATAAAATAACTTTTAAGGAAAAATAAGGCAAAATAAAATAATAATTTTTAAATACTCTTATTTAATTGATTTATAATGACAGAAGTTTTAGAACTTTATGTAGCAATATACTCTCCCGTCGTACATCCAGATGGTGAGGAAGAAACTTTAATCTCTTATGAGGCTTACGAGCAATTTCATGAGAGATATAAAAAAATTAATAGGGATTGTCCATCAAGGAGAATTGCAGGAAAATGCCCTGAGGTAGGATTCTATTTTGGAGGAGGACTTGTTCTTCATAATCCTGCTTCAAATAAAATAAGATTAGTTCATGATACCAAAGAAGGATTGGAAAAACTTGCAGAGGAATTCGGGCTTCCATAGAGAAATATTTGGATAATTCTTCTAACTCACTATCCCTTTTTCTTATTTTACATCTTTTAGGATAATTCTTCTAACTCACTATCCCTTTTTCTTATTTTACATCTTTTAGTTGGGGTTTTATCTTTTCATTAATCTTTTTTATCCCCAATATAAATTAAAATACCTTAGAAACTAATGGGACCATGGATTAAGGGTTTGAAAAATTAAAAGGCGAAGCGTTCAATGGGATGCTATAGGCTTTAGCCCATAGAGGATGTCACTTACACTTAAGGCGGGCGAGGTGAATAACAGGACGCTATGGGATTTAACTCATATGAGATGTTGCATGTTATTTAAATAAATTAGTAATCCAATTAAGGATTGTTGCAATAGGATTTGAAGAACGATTTTCAGGTGAAGAATTTTTTTCTGGTTGGGCATACATTATTTCTGTAGTTCCTTCTTCATTTTTGAAGGTTATACTTTCTTCTCTTAACCCATCATTTAATTCTTCTATTTGTTTAGGAGATTTATCTAATTCTGTTAAGAGGAGAACATTGCTCTCATTTCCAACTTCAACACATTTCCCATTTTTACATGTTCCATTCCAATAATTGCAGTCAACATCAATAAATTCTATCCATACTCCATTTTCACAATGAGTGTCCATAACTAAATCTTTAACACACCAATCTTCTTTTCTTTGATTAGCATTACACTCAAGAGTTGGAACCATTATTTTATCTTCAGAAATAACTAAGATCTCTTTATCTTTGCATATGGTTTCATCCTTGAGAACGATATCTATTCTAATTTCTTGACCTATAGATAAAGGCTCTTCAAAGGATGGAAATAAAATATTTTTCTTAAAAATTTCACTTGTATCTGTCATCTTTAATTCCCCGTCAAGATACACTTTTATCTCTTTGATTTGTGTTTCTCCAGAATTTATCACTCCTTTCATAAAATTATACTTCATATTCACCCCAGTTATGTCTAAATTAACATCTGAACATGATGCAGAAACAAATGAAAATAACAACAAGGTGATAATGGGCAGGATAATCTTTTTTATCATAATCATATTTATAAACTTAGATTAATAAATGTTTTGTTGCCTTCTAAAAAGATTGAACTAATAAATACATTTTTAAACAATTAAAGCTTAATTAACATATGCATAATGATGTTAAGACTATCATAATCTTTAGTATAATTTTTACTGTCTTCTTGATTAATAATATTAATAATATAAGTGCTGAGATGTTGGTAAGTGAAGTGGGGGTTCAATATGACTCCAAGATATTAGAAAAATTTGAGAGCAACACTTTCGCAAATGTTATAATTATTTTAGAAGAATCAGTGGATATAGATAATTTTGTTACAGAGTTTTCAAATGATGAATTTAAAGATGTCATAAACAGAAATATTCCCAATAAATCTTCAAATAGGTTTGGTGCAAAAATATCTGAAGATGCCTTTTTTAAATTGCTTCAGGATGAAAGAGTGGAGAATATTGAGTATAATTGGGTAGGCTATGCAGGCCCTATATCTAAAGAATGTGGGAATTGGAGTTCTCTTTCAAAGAGCCTAATTTTTATGGCATCCTTAATTTTAATTACCTTAATTTTATATTCACTAATTAAAAAAATAATAGGAAAATAAAATGAAACAGAAAGGAATAAAAGAATTTTTCAGACCGTTTTGGTTAAAGGCTATATTATCTGTTTTGCTGATAATCTTTTTTAATTTAATTAGTTGGTTTCTTTTTTTAAAATATTCTCGACAGCCCATTATATGTATGTCTTTGGGTTGCCATGCTCCCTCTGATTTTCATAGGTATGTGGCTTCTGAAATATCCCCCTTTTTATTTGTCTCTATTGTGATTTTATCTTATTTTCTATCTTGTTTAATTATGCGGTTAGTTAATCTAAATAAATTTAGAGATAATAAAGGCAAGCATGGTTAAGAAAATATTTTTAATAATGCCCATCTTTTTCTTTTTTCTTTTTTCTTTTGGAACGGTTGTTGCAGAACCCGCTTTTTCCAAGGCCGATGTTAGATACGATTATGATGCTTTAGAGATAATGGATAATCTTATTCTTGCAAGGGAGGTTTTAAATGAATCAACTTTCCCTTATTTAGAAATTTTTGATAATAATGTTTGGATTAATGTAATTGTAAGATTAAAGGATAAATCAAATATAAGTATTACTGGTTCAAAGGAGGAAAAAATAAACCTATTATCTCAAAGAGAAGAATGGTTTGAACCTAAAGTAGATAATGTTTTATCTTCTCTTTCTAAAAATGAGTTTAAGTTACAGCATAAATTAGTTAATGGTTTTTCGGGTTGGACTACCTTAGAAGGATATAATAAATTGATATCGAATACTTTAATAGAAAAAGTTGATTGGCCTAAAGTAAAGATTAAAGCGATGTTAAATGAAAGCGTTCCATTAATTGGAGTTGATCCTTATGTATGGAATTTGGGATATACAGGAAATGGTGTTAAAGTTTGCATAATCGATTCGGGGGTCAATGCAAGTCATCTAGGTTTATCTGGGAAAATAGTTAATGAAAAATGTTATTGCTCCGACGGTTTATTTTGGGGATGTTGTCCAGATGGAACAGATGAAGATGATTCTGCTGAAGATGACAATGGACATGGAACCCATGTTGCAGGAATAATCGCATCCCAGGATTCAACATATAAGGGAGTTGCTTATGGTGCAGATATTTATGCTGTTAAAATTTTAGATGAAAATGGTGATTCTTCTTGGGGCGATTTAGCTAATGCACTTGATTGGTGTAGAAATCAAGGAGTTGATATCATTAGTATGAGTCTTGGTACAGAAGAAACTTATACAGATGCTACTTGTGTGGATTATGTTAATGAGGAACTTAATGAAGCATATAACTCTGGAATTGCATTGGTTGTTGCCTCAGGCAATAGTGGTTCAACTTTTGAAATTTCATACCCTGCATGTTCTCCTTATTCTATTTCTGTGAGCGCAACAACTAAACAAGATGAGATTGCAAGCTATTCTAATCTTTATCCTAATTTAGATCTATTAGCTCCTGGTTCTTTAATTAAATCATTGAGATGGAATCCAAATTCATGTTCTGAGGGATGTGTTTGTTCAGGAAATTATATGAAATGTTCAGGCACTTCAGAGGCTGCTCCCCATGTTTCAGGAGCCATCGCCCTTTTATTAGAAGCAGACCCGACGTTGGAACCTGACGATATATTATCTACATTGCAAAGCACTGGGAAAAATGTTGTTAATTGGAAGAGGATAAATGTTTCTGCTGCTATTAATACTTTGTGTGAATGCACTTCGTGGACGCCCGCGGGGTGTGGTTCAGGGGGTTGTGAAGCTGATGAACGATACTATACCCGAACATGTCCTGGGGATTGTAACTCTGAAAGTAAATGTGAATATGATGCAAGTTGCGCTGGAGGTTCTCCTACAGGTATTAACGCTTGCGATTATGAAGATGAAAATAGTGAGGATTGTCCATCAGGTTATACTGCAACAGATCATGATTGTTATTGGAGTGGAAGCAATTGGGAATGTGAGTTAGAGTGTTGGAGGGATGAATATTGCAATGATTGGGGAAGCTGGACTTATACTTCTAATTATTATAGTGTTGATGAAAATGATGAAAATATTTGGTTTGATTCTCCATTAATTTATTTTGATTCTGATTCTTGTTATAAGTTTTATGGCGAGTCAAAATTGTATGTGAGTGACTGGGACCCAGGGGGAATTTTGCATTTTGATGCTGAAAGTGTAAGAGTTTATTCTGACACCGAGGGTTATGATAGCAACACGTGTTCAGGAGGGCAGAGTTCCCCTGTTGATACAACCACCTCTATCTATAATTTTGGTCAAGGAACTAATAATTATTATAAAGAAAGAGGAAAGTTTATTCCTTATCAACAAGGGAGTTGTAGTGGTGATGAGGCGTATGGAATAGAAGGGTATTTTTATAATTACTTACATTATCAAACGGCTGATTGGTATGGTGAAGACACAGACTACCTTTATTGTGATGTTCCATATACAAGCAGTATTAATATAGACAGCACAATTTATGGGGATTCCGACGTAGACTGTGATATAACTGTTGTCGGAAGTGAAAGCAATCCCGATGAAATTAGGGTTAAATGGTATGTTAATGGTGATCATGCAGGAAGTGAAACATGTGGCGATAATGAATGTGATGATGATTCCGGAAGCACATGGAGTAATACATTTACTTTAGATAGTTCAGAATATTCAAAGGGAGACGAAGTTTATTGTATCGGTATGGGATATGGTGAAGATGGCGGGCATGGGGCTTATGTGCAAAGTTCAACAACAAATGTATCAAACCACATACCAACATGGTCAAGTGTTTTATTAAATGAATCTTTTGCTAAGGCAGGAGATAATATTAAACTGGTTGCAAATGGCGAAGCAGATTTGGATAGTGATTGGTTATCATTATATTGTTGTAAGGGAAGTTCATGTACTCCTACAGTATTTAATCATGACTTTTGTTATGCAACAGGAGACAATTATCCATACGATTTATTTTGTGTTGGACAGGCAACTAGAGAAGAAGGAACTCAAACAGTAAGGTGTAGAATTTATGACGGAGATGATTATTCGTCAATTCAATCAGATACTTATGAAGCATATATTGATGATCCACCAAATGCAACCCTTATAAGTCCTATGAATAACTCAGTAGATGAAGATGGAATAATCAATTTTAATTGTTCTGCTGTTGATGATTTTAATTTAAACAGTGTAACTCTTTATGGAAATTGGAGTGGAGGATGGCATGCAAATGAAACTAAATCTTTATCCGGAATTTCCAACTCCACAATCTTTACAAAAAGTTTAACTAATGGCATCTATGAATGGAATTGTCTTGTTTATGATAATAATTCTCAGAGTAGTTGGGGCAATAGTTCAAATTGGATTCTTAAAGTTAATATCACGTCTCTTCCAAACGACACATACAAATTTTATATCAGGAATTCAACAGGAGGAAATGTTGCATGGCTTGGAAGCGCAGGCAACATAGTATTAAAAGGAAGTTGCTTTGCAAAACCATCATGTGCAGTTAATGAAAGCAATTTATTTGTAATAAAAAACTCAACAGACAGCACAACAGCATCAATAAATTCAACAGGTGACTTATGTATACAGCAGGGAGATTGTTCAGATGAATCAGCATCATGCAATCCTGCAATAAATGCTTTAATAATCAGAGATTCATCATCGATTAATATGAGTTATATTAATTTTAATGGGGATTTGTGCCTGAGAGGAAAGCTTTATGAAAACACAAATCCATAAATTTATAAAATCTAAATGCTATAAACTATAAGATGGAAAAAAGAGGAAAGAAATTAGGAAACTTAATTAAAAATAATCTTTTATCTATTTTGGTTATTTTTATTATAATTTCTTCAGTTGTTGTTCTTGCAGGAAATATTGTTATGCAGGATAGCGACTTTACAATATCTGGTTTAAGTAATCCAACTCTTAATATACAGGATACCAATGAAGGAAATTCAAGATTTATAAATTATGGTTCGAGACTTTCAATTGAGCAAACCGCTTTGAGCGGAGCTAATTCTTTTATTGATTTAAGCCCTTATACAGGAGATTCTGTAAGTCAGTCTTTAATTAGGGCTTGGAGGGATGTAAACACAACAGGAATGAAAGCTATGACTTTTTACAGAGGAGATGGAACAGGAAGTTCAGATGCAAGAATCGGAGTTAACGGCACAACTTCTTATTTAGCAATTACAGGAAACTTAGGTGTTGGAACTTCAAGCCCAACACAAAAATTAGATGTGGATGGAAATATTACAGCAGATGACTTTATTACTAAAAGTTTATTTTTTAATGGAGATGCCTTATCAAGAATTAAATCAATAAGTGCTGATTCAGTCGGCGCAAATAACTGGCAGAAAGTAAATCATGAAAGTTTAGGCGACGCAGGAATTATTTATCAGTATGAAGTTGAAATTCTTGACAAAGACGGAAATGTTGCAAGCACAGAAATAAGAACATTTGAAGGGCAAAGCATTGACAGAACTGTTGCATTATTATTAAGAGCAAACCAGCAGTTAATGGATGAGTTATGCAAAAAGGATTCTAGTTATAGTTGGTGTTGAAAATAATTCATAAAATTATGCACTTGTAATTTATGGCGAGCCCGAAAGGAAAAGATGTTTATTAATTCAAGAATATCTTAATCATCTGTAAGAAGTCTGCCTTTTTGCTCTTGCCTTTGAATCATCGGGCTTGTAAGCTTCTTTTCTTCTTATGTCTGCAACAAGAAGATGCTTGTCATATGCAGAAAATGCTTTTTTAATATGCTCTGATTTTGTTTTTTTAAGTATTGCTCTTGCGAGTGCAAGCCGTGCTGCCTCAATTCTTCCCTCTCTTCCTCCACCTCTTGTTGAAATATGAATATCAAAATCCATCTTTACTATTTTTTTTGCAATTCGAATCGGCTCATCAATTAAAAGATGCTTCATTAAGTCAAGTTTTTCGTAGGGTATCCTGTCAATTATTACTTTTCCGCTTCCAGGAGAGACAATTTTTGCTTTTGCAATGCTTGTCTTTCTCTTTCCTGAAACCATTATTGATTTTTCATTTGACTTCATTTTACAAGCCTCGCAAGCTCTTTTAATTCTATAAATCTTCCGCCCTTTTCTTTTCCTGCAATTATTTTTTTTGTTTCTTCATATTCTTTTGGAGTTTCATTATAGCACATTATTCTGTTAACTGCTTTTTGCCCTCTGCCCTGTTTATGCGAAAGCATTCCTCTTATTGCTCTTTTCAGCATTCTTTCGGGATTCCTTTCTATTTTCGGCCCCTTCATACTGCTTCCGCCCCTTTTTATTGCTCGTGCTGTTTCATCAACAATATTTTTTTTATTTCCATTTATTCTTACCCTGTTTGCGTTTACAATAATTATTTCTTTTCCTAAAAGCGCCTGTTTTGCCGCATAGCTCGCAAGCCTTCCCATTACTGCATTTGTTCCATCAATTATTACTTTTGCTGTTTTTTCTGGTTTCATTTTCTTTTGCCGTAAATTATCTTTATTTTTTCAGCGCGCGGATTTTTTTCTATTTCTTCTGAAATTGATATTATCTCTCCGCCTGCTTTTTTTATTTTTTCCACAGCGCCCTTTGAAAATGAAAATGCAGATATCTTGATTTTCTTGCTCAAATCTCCTTTTCCAAGAACTTTTCCAGGAACGACAATTGTCTCTCCATGAACTGCCTCATTTTCTATTTCATTGAGATTTGCAGAAATTGCTTTTCTTTTTGGAATTGATAATGCAGAGGATACTTCAAGCCATTTCTCATTTTTCTTTGCTTTTATAATAGTTCTCACTAATTCTTCGTTTGTTTTTCTCTTCAGTTTTTTTTCTATTTTTGTTTTTCTCATTTTTCTTAATATTTATCTCCATTTTAAGGAGGGGTTGATACAACAGATTTGTTGTCGAGGGACAAATCTGTGTACAGAGATTCCCTTGGAATCTCTTGTAAGGGAGAACTCTTGGTTCCCCTTATGCGGGAAGAAGGATTTGAACCTTCGCAGGCACTAAGCCAACGCGGCCTTAACGCGTCCCATTTGACCGCTCTGGCATTCCCGCGTTTTGTTTATTTTTTTATTGCTTTCGAAGCTTCTGAAAGTGAATTTTCCAACGATTTTACTGCTTCTTCAAATATTTCTTTTGAACTCATTTGCCCCCAGGATTCAATAAAAAATACAATTTCTTTTCCAGGAGAAACTTCTATTCCGCTGTCCTGTCCTGCAATTGATTCTATATAATCCGCATCTGCCTTTGACTGGATTGTTTCTCCAGCAGATATTTTTGATTTTCCAATAATTGTATCTTTTATTTTTTCAATTATTTTGTCTGCTTTTTCAGGATTTTTTATTTTAATATTTGTAATATTTCTATAGTATGCAAGTCCTGGAGAAAACTTTGCATGTTTTTTCCCTATTCCAATTCTTACAAATCCGACAAGCTCCAATTCCTGTTCTTTTTCAAGAATAACTATAGGCATTTTTTCATAAGGTGTTTCTACATCTCCTTTTATGTCTTGTGAATAAACTGTACATGGCCCTATTGCTTTTAATGAAACCTGGATTTGGCATTTATTGCATCCCTCTCCTTTGCATGAGCATTCCTCTTTAAAATTAAGCTTTCGGTTTATTTTTATTGGAATAAGCCCGATTCTATGGGCAACTATCTCGTCAAAAAGTGCAGAATCATTTTTATAGATTTCAACTTCATCAATTGCAGAAACAGAAATTTGATTTATGCTTCTTCTTATTGCATTTGCAAGACTTTCGTCTGTTTCAATAACTGCTTCAGCATTTGCTTTTTCATTTTTTTTCATTTTAATATTAATACAGGTTATTTTTAAACTCTTCTGCCTCTTCTGCCTCCTTTTTTCTTTGGCCCACCCCTTGCTACGCAGGTAATATCAGAAATACTTAATATTTTAAATCCGTCTTTTGAAAATGTCCTTATCACAGAATTAGCGCCAGGCCCGATTCCAGGAGAGTCTGTTTTTCCCTTCATTTTTACATAAAGTTCTGTAATGCCCAGTTCTTTGAGCTCTTCTTCAATTTTTTTTGCTATAAACATTGCAGTTGTCGGATTTGCCTTTAATCTGTCCTGTTTTGTGATATTTCCGCCAGAATATCTTGAAATTGTATTTCCCGCAAGGTCGGTTATATGTACAATTGTGTTGTTAAATGAAGAATAGATATGCATGACTGCTGCGTGCTCGTCTGATTTACTCATTTTTTCCTCCGCTTATTTTTTCTTTTTTTATAAAGTTTATTTTATTTTCTTCTTCAGTAGAAACATGATATGAAGGGATATTTACTATTTTGTTTTCAATGGCTATATGCTTGTGAGTTATTATCTGCCTTGCTCCATTTGCAGTTGTAGCTATTCCTTTTTTGAATATTATTGTCTGCAGTCTTCTGTTTAAAATATCCTCTTCTGTTAATGCAAGCACATCAACTGCACTTGCAGAAGTCAATCCCATTTTATTTAATTTTTCCAAAAATTTTGCCTGTTCTTCCTCTCCAGCATAAATTATTCTCTTTGCAGTTTTTCTGATAATATCAAGTTTTGACTTTGCTTTCCATATTTCTTTTTTATTTTTCAGTCCGTATTTTGCAACAATTGCATCTTCATTTGTTATTCTTTTTATATCAAACGCCTTTCTCGGACGGCTGTACTTTTTATGTTTTCTTATCATTTCTTTCCTCCTTCTTTGCCTTTAGCAGGGGCAGGTTCTGTTTTAGTTTTGCTTACCCCTACTGCCTTATTTTTTCCTTTTTTTCTGAAATGGCTTTTTGTTCTCTGCCCTCTTACTGGCAGTCCGCTGGCATGTCTTATTCCTTTATATGAACGCATTTTTTTCATGCGTTTTATATCAAATTCTTTTGTTAAATCCAAATCTGTTGTAATTAAATGCAGAGTTTTTCCTGTCTCAAAATCACTTCTTCTATTCATCATAAATGCAGGAATTATTGGGTTTTTTATTGCATCAGAAATCACAGAAATTTCTTCTTTAGATAATTCTCCAATTCTTTTTGAAAGCGGAATTCCTGTCTGCTTTGATACTGCCTTTGCAATTGGAAAAGAAACCCCCTTTATTTTTTTTAATCCAGAATAAAGATTTCTGCTTCCAGGTATGTCTGTCGATAGAATTCTGACTAAAGATTCTGTTTCCCTTTTTTCGGGTTTTTTCTGAACAGCGGGTTTTTTTTCTTCCATTTTAATATCTGATATTAAAAACTAGAGGTTTTAAATGTTTACAATGCAAATAATCTATGCCTTTCACTTCCTGTAAGTTCCAAAACTATTCTTTTCTCTATTGAGAGCTTTGGATCCGGAAGTCCTGGTATTCTTTTTTTAATCTCTTCAAAAGATTCAAATTCTTTTTTTTCACGCTCCTCAATAATCTCTTTTGTGTGTTTCTTTCCATATCCTGGAAGAAGTTCTATCTGGTGGATTCTCGTGTTTATTGCTGTGGCTTTATTGAAAAAATCAACAAACTTTTTTTCATTGTCTTCAACAAACTTTCCAAGGTATTCTTCAAGCTGGAATTTTGCATTTTCAGTTAATTTGTCCGGCGGCAGCCTTCCAAGAATATAATATATTTTGTCTCTTTTTCCCTCTCCAATATACACTTTTTCTTTTATTTGAAGTGAAATACCTTTTCGTGGAATCAATTGAAGAAGTGTAAATTTAATCTCTCCTATAGCCTGTGCTACTGGCATCATCTTTCCTTCAAGCGGATAGCCATATGGCAGATAATCTAATATTATCGCATATTCTTCTTTTTCTGTCATTTGTTTTTTTCCTTTTCATAATTTACTTTGCACGGCTGTGCTTTTTAACTATGTCAATTACCTGTTTTGCTTCTTCTTCTCCAAGAGAGGTTTCGGTAAATATTTTATTCAATTCTGAGATTGTTTCTGGCATAAAATCAATTATTTTAGCTATATGTTCTTGTTTTATTCTGTGATTGTCAAGCGCAGAAATTTCTTTTTTCATTTCTTCTGCATCTTTTTCCTTGACTTTTATAAATTTTTTAAAATACGGCTCAATATCCTCTCTGCCTTTATGCTCTTCAATTATTTTTTTTGCTTCTACAAGTGAAAGTGGCTTCATTTCTTTTATCATTTTATTTTTCCATAGATTTTATTTTTTTAAGATGTATTGGCGGAATTATAAATGTCTTTTCTTTATTGATTTCTTTTAGTTTTATTACATAATTACTCCCTCTTTTTCCTATTATTGTACCAGTTATTCCATGTATTCTTTCAGGAAAACAAACTCGCACAGATTTTTCTGGCTTTATTGCCACTTTATCCCCTTCTTTAAGCTCCTTAAAGTATTCACTAAACCTTACCTTTCCACGCTCTCGGATTCTTTTTCTTTTCGCCATTTTAATATTACTGCTGTTCTTTATAAAAATGATACCTTTAAAAGCTTTCCTAATTGCTAAAAACCAGAAATCCAACTATTTCTTCTGCAAAAGCAACGGAAATTATTTTTGCTAGATATTCCCGCTTTCTCTTGCATCTTCCATGTTTTTGACAATTGCTTTGAACATTTTCGGCCCCCACACACCGCATCCGCACTTCTCGCAGAAATCAATAACACTTTCGTCAGTAATTTCTGCCCGGCAGTAAATGCATTTTTTCATAAATTATTCAGCTTTTTGCTCCTCTTTTGTTTTTGTTAAATTAGTTTGTGAATTTAGTTTTTAAATTTATTTGTTGCGCATTGCTATAAAATGATAGGTTGATAGAGTGAACTTTTATTTCTTTTTCTTTATTCTAAGGAGGGGTTGATAAGAATGAATTTTAATTTTGATAAGGGCGAACTATTGGTTTATTCTGTTGCATCTAAGGGATCTGCTTAAATATAGTAGATTCTTATAAAAAGTATGAGATTTAAGAGAAAGGGAACAGAGCATATTTCTATCAAAGAGATTAAACTCTCTGATGAAACAATTATAGGAATTTTTGAAGGAAGTAGAGGTTATAAACCAGAACATGATATTTTAATTAAATATCAGGAGCAAGGTAAAAAACTTAGAACTCCAAAACATATTCATTGGGTTATTGATTTATTGATAAAGAAAGAACATAATAATGAACTTACTTTAAAATTTATGAAATATCTGCGTGATATGTATGATCGCGTTGAGGGATTTAAAAGTAAAGAAGAGAGGACTAATCTTATATTAAAAGAAACAACTCCTGAAAAATTAAAGTCCTTTCAGGAATTAAACAAATATGGAGAGTATAAGGTAGAGTTTATAGGTCATTTGATTGAATTAATGATTAAAATGGAGAAAAATACCGCCCCAGAAAAACCAGCAAGAGTTTTTAGGGAGTTGATGGATGCAATGATTAAAGAGAGGGAAATTTTTGTTATTGTAAGCAAGGCGACGCAGGTCGGCAAATAAAATTTTATTCAGTTCTGATCGAAAATGGGACAGGATTAACTAACTTTTATGATGCTTTTATAGAACTTAAAAACTTCTAAGATATGTTTAGCATTGCCTAAATACATAATAACTTTTTGTTTGACTTTCCCTCTTTTATCGAGATTTCCCTCTACAATATAATAATAAATCTTTCTTCTTAGGTATAACCTAATAGGTAGATTTATAAACTATAGGTTTCTATATAAAGTATGGCAGAGATGAAAATTGAGGTGACAGCATATAGGTGTGATAGATGTGGGCATAAATGGATTCCAAGATCTAATGAAAAACCAACTATATGCCCCGAGTGTAAAAGCCCATATTGGAATAAACCTCGTAAAAATAATAAAGAGAAAAGAAAATGAAAACTACCCATAAAATAATACAAGGCGACGCCTTAAAGGTATTGAAAACTATCCCAGATAATTCGGTTGATTTGGTATTTGCAGATCCCCCCTATAACATGTCAAAGAAGAAAGGGTTAAATTGGGCATACAGCAAACATGTAACAATGCAGGAAAGCTGGGATATGTTTTCAAAAGACGATTTCTTTAAATTTAATAATGGGTGGTTAGCAGAATGTTTTAGAATTTTAAAGCATGGAGGTAGTTTATGGATTTCTGGAAGTTTCCATAATATCTATCAAATGGGTTTTATAATTCAACAATTCCATCCAGAAATTAAAATAAACAATAGCATTGTTTGGTTTAAACCAAATGCTCAGCCAAACATTACTTGTAGATTTTTTACAGAAAGCACAGAGCATTTAATCTGGGCTACTAAAAATGGAGATGGTAAAAAATGGAAATTTAATTATCAATGGACTAAAGATCATATCACCGATCCAATAAATCCAATAGGAAAACAGACAAGAAATGTCTGGAGTATTCCTTTAACCCCAAAAAGTGAAAAATGGGCAGGAGCTCACCCAACACAAAAACCATTCGAATTATTAAAAAGGATTATTTTATCAAGCACAAATGAGGGAGATTTAGTTTTAGATCCCTTTGTTGGTTCTGGCACTACTTCAGCAGTAGCTAAATATTATGGTAGAAATTCAATAGGCATAGAACTAAGTGATAAGTATATAGGCATTATTAAGAAAAGGTTACAAGAAAATCAAAAAACCTTATCAGGTAGCCAAACAGAAATAACTATCGAGAAATTTAAAGATTAAATTTATTTTTTATTTCATTTAGATCTTGATAACGCAACAGAACAATGTTGGTTCCCCTTATTATTCATAACGAAGCGTCTCAATGACATTTGTCTTGCTTGCTTTCCATGCAGGAAATGTTCCTGATACTGCGCCTATTAAAAATGCAAATCCAAGACAGCCAATTATTAAATATGCTGGAAATGCAACTCTGAGCAAATCAGTTCCTAAGGATTTTAATGCTATAAATTCCACTAATTTTCCTGCACCCATTCCCAATAAAACTCCTAATATCCCTCCAACCAGTCCTAATAATCCTGATTCTATTAAAAATTTACTCCAATTTCGCGCGTTCTTTCAACTACAGAAGTATACATTGTATTCATTATTCCAATGCCTCCTACTAAAAGAGAAATTGCAGCAATTCCTGATAAAAAGGCAGTAATTATATTCAATATTGTGCCAAAGCTTTTAAGAAGTTCTTCAGGAGTGCTTATGCTAAAATCCTGTGTTTTTTCTGTAACACCGCGAGACTTCCTAAGCTTTTTCCCAACATCTTCTGCAACTAAATTTATATCTTCGCCTTCTTTTATCTGAACAACTATTGCATCTACTCTATCTCCTATGTTAAATAATTCCTGCGCATCTTCAAAAGACATAATTACATTTTGATCATCACTCGGATTTCCAATTGGTTCAAGTATTGAAGCAACTTCAAATTCTTTTCCATTAATCAGAATTTTATCTCCTGCTCTTACAGGTTTTTTAAACAAGTTATTATGTTTAAAATAGCTTCCAAGCATTACTTTTCCTTTTTCTCCTTTTTCAAGCATTTTTCCCTCTTCTACTTTTAAAGAGCCGGTTTCAATATACACATCCATAGTTTCAAGAGAAATTCCTGCAACCATAAAATACCTTGACTGCTTTTCAAATTCCACTTTTCCGTTTCCAACATTCATATAAAGAATTTCTTTTACTCCTTTTGATTTTTCAACAATTTTTACATCATTTAGTGTCAGTTCTACAGCTCCGCCTGTTCCAGGAGCACCCAACTGCCCCTTTGGCTGTATGAAAAATTTGTCGCTTCCAAGAAGGCGAAACTGCTCTTCTACTGCATTCTGCAGTCCGATTGATAAGCTTATAAGGACAAATATTGTTGCGATTGAAATAATAATTCCAATCATTGTCAGCCAGCTTCTTAATTTTCTTTTTCTTAAATTCTTCCACGCAATGTTAAA
>JAGVXO010000033.1 GCA_018303755.1 Candidatus Pacearchaeota archaeon | reverse complement strand
TTTTTCAACTCTATAAATGTTCTCAGACACTTTTTTTACTTCTTCAATATCAGGATTTTTCGCCATATTTCTACATGCCTTCTGCGTTTATAGAATTTGCGATTTTGTAAAAAACAGAAAGATTATGCTTAAGTTACTAACTCGTGTTCTGCACTATACCTTGGATAATTTTGTATAAGTGCTTTTACATGCTTTCCATATAGAGTAGCCAATATATAATCTGCTAAACGGATGCTATTGCTAGGGCTCAAGCCTTGGAATGTTGCAACTGCAAATTCAAGTGAATCTTTTGGAAGTCCTGCACATGGAATTGCTACTTTTCTTAATTTTTCTTCTGATGGAACTTCAAGTTTAAACATTCTATATGCTCTTTGAATGCAACCAATTACTCCCTCTTCTCTTGGATTATAAAAAATTTCGACATCATATACTGGTTCTTGCTCCGCCCGGTTTTCTACTTTCGTTTTCATTCTGCTTTTCATTGAATAATCAGCAATTTTCAGTTTATAACTTTTTATGTTCTGATTAATATGATTCAAAAATATGAAATTAATACAGTTGGCTCTACTCCAGATTGTGCCCACATTGTTTACTAAAAGTCAAAATCAAGAAATTACTGCAGTTCTTCGCTGGATTCTCTTTCACTAACTCCCTCTTCTAATTGCTCTTCGTCTTCTGGAATTGCCAGCTCCATTATCTCGCCTTTTTCTCCGATTTCTTTTTCTTCCATATTTTCTGCTTCAGTACTTTCTTTTTTTATTTCTTCTGAAATTATTTTTTTTATCTTAACTACTTTCTTTTTTGGCATTGGCTGCTTGATAGTTATTGGAAGGACGTCTGATTCTAATTCTTCTTTTGCAATTTCCATTGGATTATAGCTGATTAACTCCAATTTTTCCTTGCTAATGTCTAAAAGAAGTGGAGCGTCCATTGCAATCTGAAGAGCTCTTGCTCCAAGAATTCTTGTAACTTCATATTTTGTGAATTTTTCTGGATTGTTATGGCTTGTCATTAATAATACCTCAAATTAAAGCTATTTAAACCTAACTACTTTAATTTTAAAATTTCGCTGTCAATTTTCTTCATTACTTCTGAAAAAAATGAATCATATTTGTCTTCAGCCAGTTTAATTGCTTTATTAAATTCGTCTGTTGAAACAACCATTGTTTCACCTTTCTGCATACTGCATATTTTTACAGGAGAGTCTGGAATAAATGCAAGAATAATCCTGCCTTCGCTTGCAAGCTCTTCTTCAATGCTCGGGTCTAGAAAAAAGGAATTTTTTATTTTATGAATGCTGAAATTAATAGGAATATTTTTTGTAAGTGGAATTTTTTTCTTTGATTCTGCTTCATAGTCAATTTTTTCTTTTTTCTCGTCATAAAAAGGCATCTTAGCACTCTTTAAGGCTGCAAGTGCGCCGATAAATGCTGCATCAAGCAAATTTCCGTCATCATTAATAGAATATATATCAATAATAACTGCCCACACTTTTTCACCTTCTTTTATGCAGAGTTTTTCAAAATCAATGAATTTTGATTCTCTTATTCCTCTGTCAACAAGGCGTCCAATTTCAATTGCATTAAATTTAGGCGGGCCATATTCATATTTACTGCTGCTAAGTGGAAGAAGCTCTGCAGTAACCATCAGATTTCCTTTGTCTGGAGAATCAGGATATGGCTCTGCTATCTCCATCTTAACTCCAACCCAAACTTCTGTTTTTCCAAGTTTTACTTTTGCACCGCCCTCTGCCTTTTTTGAAAGAGCAAGGTCTATTGACAAATTTCTGAATTCTGAAAGTTGTCTTTTGTCAAATCTTTTGCCTTTTGAAATATATTCTGAAATTGCACTTTTAGTTAATGTTGATGTTTCTATCATTTTTCTCCTTTTTCATCCTTAATCGATTTAAGAACATCTTCTTGTATTTTTCTTATTTTTTTGCATGTTTCTAATCCTAATTTAATTGCTTCATTTAGCTCTTTTGGTGAAATTTTTCCGTCAAGTTGAATATGTGCAAGTTTTTCAGAACGAGACAAGAAAGACATTGCAATATCTGTAGCTCCCTCTCCTTCTTCATAATCTTCTTCTGCTTTGCTTACATCGGCAACAAGCTGTTTGTCTATTTTTCCTATTGAAACAGAAGTTACAAGCTCTTTCATAGGCACGCCTGCATGCGCAAGAGCAAGAGAAGCAGCATTTATTCCTGCACATCTTGTTGAAGCATCTGCCTGAGGTATTGCAATATGAACATCAACAACCGTATTTGGAAATTCATCAATTAAAATTGCAGGAGCAAGAGACCACTCTGTTATCTTGCTTATTTCCGTGCTTCTTTTATTAGGGCCTGGGCGTATTCGCTCATTAACTGAAAAACTAAGCATGCTATAATTGCATCTTAACAATCCTTTTTCAGGATTCTGAAGATGCTGCGGGTGAAGCTGCCTTGGACCATAAACTGCTGCAATTGCAACTGTATCTCCAAAAGAAAACATTGCGCTTCCATCTGCATTTGGCACAACTCCAATTTTTGCTTTTATTTCCCTTGTTTCATTGAATTTTCTTCCGTCAATTCTTTTTGTGTATGCCATTATTCTTTATCTCCTTTTTCTTTTTCTATGAATTCCTTAACTTTATCTGTAAGCCCGTGAATAAAAGATTTTTCTGCTGTAAAAAGTATTGCTTTTTTTGCAAGAAGCTCGTCTTCAATATTATCTCCTTTAATCCAGACAAGTCCGTTCTGTCCGACAGTAATTTTGCAGTTTGATTCATCATTAATAAGCTTTATCATACTTCCTTCTCTTCCAATTATTCTTGGAACTTTGTTTGGATTTACAAAAACAATCATTCCGCCTTCAAGTCTTCCAAATCCTCTTCCTTCAAGCGTCAAATCAACTCCTTTTGCCTTTACTGATTTTATTTTTGAACTGAACAGCTCGCCTATATTTAAAAATTCAGAAAGATTGTTTTTATTTACGAATCTTGGAGTTTCCATTATCGGAAGAAATGCCTGGTATGGCGAGTTTATATCTGTCATCCATCCGTTAAAAGTCATATCTGTAACCTGCCCTATAACTACATTGCCTCTTCTTGGAATAAACACTCCTGAAAGTGGAATAACTTTTACTAGTTTTCCAGAATGTTCAATAAGTCCGAATTTCTGCGCAACAATATCTTCTCCTTCTCTTACTGCGCCTTCTCCCGGCAGATAATCTGCTCCTGAAACAATTGTTTCTCCCGGAACAACGACTTTTCTTTCTTCTTTTGAATCATCATATCCTTCTTGTACAGATTCTTCAGTTTCTCTATTAATTTCCTGTTTGTTCATTTGTTCTCCTTTAATTCTTCGCTAAGCGCCGAACCATGAGTTATTGAATTTAACTTATCATAAAAATCCATCTGAAGCCCGACAGGAAGCTTAATAATTGCGACAAGCTCTCCATTTGGCCTCCATTCTTCTGATTCTTTATAAGGATTTATCAAACCATATGACTGCCCTGTAAATTGCGCAGGCACAGTTAATTTTATTCTCTTTGTTTCAATTTTTATAGGCATTACTAGACTTAATTTTTGAATTATTTCATGAATCTGTGATTCAACCGGTTTGTTTGAAACATTCACTCCTGCTTCTCTTAATGAGTTTTCTATTCTTTCAGGAGTATATGGCCTGTCTGTCCTCGGATCAACAGCATTTTTTGCCAGAAAATCAACAACCTGTTTTAATTTTCCTTCACGCTGTTTTTCCATATATTCTGCAGGAATCTGAATCTCTCCTTGAAGAATTATTTTTTTAATAATTTCATTAAACTCTGCTGTTTTAAAACAAGATTTCATGTCTGCTTCAGGAGCTCTCATGCCTTTTTTTAAATCTGTGAATATTTCTTCTGCAGAAGCTATTGAAGAAATATCTCCTTTTCCTGATCTTTTAAATTCAAGTGCTTTATCCAAATCAACGAGAGTTTCAAAATGTTTTCCATTCAGTTTAATTCTCGCAAGAACATCTGTCATTTTAATCAAAGAAATTTTTTTAGTGCATCTCCATTAAGCTTAGTTGCTTTTTTAGTGTCTCTTCTGACATAAGCAACATCGAATCTTGATATTTCAAAATTCTTGCCAAGAATTTCTTTAAAGATGCCTAAAACTAATTTTAATCCTCCGTCTATATTTAGATTTTCATTGTATTTTATTCTGAGCATTTCCTTGATTTTCTCGTCGTTTTCACCTATAGCCATCGCATAGTATGAAAAATAGTTTCCTGTGATATCTGATGAAAATAATTTGCATCCTCCATTGTCAATTCCTGCAACCATTACAGAAACTCCAAAAGGTCTTGCTCCGCCATATTGTGTGTATAACTGCTTCATATTTGCAATTTCTCTTATTATTTCCTCTACTTCAATAGGTGTATTGTAAGTAACCCTGTTTTGCTGTGCAATAATTCTCGCCTTGTCAATAAGGACTCTTGCATCACTTAAAATTCCTGCAGCACTTGCAATTATATGAGAATCAATTTCATGAATTTTATTTGCTGAACTCGGTATTACTAATTTGTCATTAACTCGCCTGTCAGAAACTATTAAAACTCCGTCTTTGCAAACAAGTCCAATGCTTGAACTTCCAAGGCGGACTGTTTTCTCTGCATATTCTACCTGGAGCAAATGCCCTTCAGGAGAGAACATTGTTGCAGCACGATCATAGCCCATTGCCTGATGCTGTATTTCTATTGGTACGTCCATTTTTATTAGCTGATTAGCTATCTCCTATGAGAAGTGGAATAATTTGATATAATACTTTTCTTCTCTTACCCATTTTATAAAATTCGATGGTTTAAAAGCTTTGCGGATGGGAAGGCTATGTGTAAATTAATCCCTTAAGGGATTAATATCCCATTCATATTTAGCCCGATTTAGAACATTAATATTATAGTTAATCCATCTTAAAATAGTGCTATGGTCTGAATTATGAGGTAAGAAAGCTTTGAAATGACTTTGAACATCTCTTGTGCTTAAACCTCTGTAAAACAAATCTAAGGCGCAGGTTATCTTTTGAGGGTTGTTTCTCATTCTGTAAAAAGCATCTTTGGGAATAAACTTCTTATTACAGCACTTGCAGTAATATCGCTGTTGTTTTTCTTTAACTACTTTTTGAATAAATCCTTGTTTCACTATTTCTTTGCTATTGCATTGAAGACATATTATTTCTTTGTTTTCCATATCTTTATAAAGATATGGATACTATTTAAATGTATCGTTTGAACGATATGAATGTTTAATAGCAGAAGTGTATCATCTTGCCGATATATTAGGATATACATCTTATCGTTATGAAGATATGAAGGAAAGATTTAAAAGGATAGGATATTTATTATTGATATGCTAAAGCGAGAAATTTTAGATATTGATTTATTGAGAGAATTACAAAAAGATAATATTTGGTGGAATGAAGGAAAAATACCCCAAGAATTTGATAAACCATTTTATAGGTCTGATTTTTATAAATATATTGAGCATTTAGATTCTAAGGATATACAAGTTATTATTGGTCCAAGAAGAGTTGGAAAAACTATTTTGATATATCAAATAATAAAATATCTTATAAACAAAAAGAAAGTTGACCCAAAAAGAATAATATACTTGGATTTGGGAAAACCCTATTTAGACTTTGATATTGGTGGGATAATTCCATCAATGAGAATATTCGAAGAAAGTATATTAAAACAGGATTTTTCTAAGCTGAAAAATACTGAAAGGGTATATGTTTTTATAGATGAAGTCCAAAAAGAAAAAAAATGGGCAGATAATCTAGAATCTTTTAGAAGTAGGCATTATTCTCTTTCTTTTTTTGTAACGGGTTCTGCAGGAACAGAAATAGACAAAAAGGCTTCAGAAAGTTTGGTTGGAAGAGCAACATATAGATATATCTTACCATTGAAATTTAAAGATATTGTAAGAAAAGAATTGGGATATAATGAAAAAAAGATAGGGGAGATAAAAGAAGTATGCAAGATTTTTAAAAAAGCAGTAGAGACACAAGATGTTAAAATGCTTTATGATTATATATTCAAAGAACTTTTTACTACAACTCTTACATCAGATTTCGAAATAAAAATGAAAGATATACTCATGGATTATCTCCTTAAAGGAGGATATCCTGAATTTTATGATGAATCTAAAAGCATTAATTGGTATGTAATGGCTAAAAGAATGAGAGATGACTATTTTGAGAGAATTTTATCGAGAGATATAGTAGAAACATTTAATATTAATAAACCAGATATATTAAGAAAACTCTATATTTTGGTTGGATTCGATACTGGAAATTTATCTAATTTTAGTCATTATTCTTCTTTAATTGGGACAAGAAAGAATACTATAACTGACTATTTTGAATATCTTAAAAAATCTTTTTTATTAAGTTCCTCTGAAAAATTTCATATAAAAAAAAGACCAAGAGGGGAACAGAAAAAAGTCTATGTTTGTGATATAGGTATGAGGAATGCTGTTTTAGGTGTAAATAAAAAAGATTTTGGTACACCAGAAGCAATGTTTGGTTTACTTGTAGAAACAATAGTACATAATCATTGTAAGAGATTAAAATATAAATTACATCCAACAGAAGAATTTGATTTACATTATTGGAAAGATAAATCTGGAAAAGAAGTAGATGTAATATTAGATTTAAAAGATATACTTCTCCCAATAGAAGTAAAATATTCTGAAAGAATTACAGAAGATGATAAAATTGGATTAAAAAGTTTTATGCAGTCATTCTCTAAAAAATCTAACTTTGGTATTCTCATAACAAAAAAAGACTTTTTTTTGGATAAAAATATAATTGGAATACCTCTTTGGTTGTTCTTGTTAATCTGTTAAAAATATATGCCCTTAAGATTTTTCATATAAGACCTTCTTATTTTGTTATAGATTCTTAAAATTAGATTTTAAGACCAATTAATGCACCAGAGAACGGATGGTAAAATTCCTTTTCTTCTTATTTCCCAAGTCCTCTAATTGTCCCAGAAATTCTTGCAACGCTTATTTTTTCCGACATTGCAAAAGACGCTTTGATTTCATTCACATAATTCCTGTTAACTGCAAGGATATTATTTTTTACAAATATCGGAGCTGCTTTTGCATAACCAAGGATTCCAATGTAATCTAAAATTGCTTTTTCAGCATCCTGCTTTGAAAAATTGCCTTTTAAAAGAAGATAGTGCTTTTTTTCCCTTTGCGTCGGCTTGAGGGATTTTAATTTAATCTTTGATTTCATAATAAAATCAGGAAACAGGAGTAATTAAGGTTTTTCTTTTTGCAGACCCATTTTCCGAATTTAGTTTTTTATTAATTCTTTTAATCTCCCATAACTTTGCCTTATTTTGCATATTTTCAATTCCAGATTTTTTATTTTTAATTCATTAATTGAAATAAATAATCCATTTGTAAATGGATAGCAGATTTGAAGAATAAAATAGGTAAGCAGAGCTCGCTAAATTATTTACCACAATAATCCTTAAAAATTGCCTTTATTCTTTAGTTTTATGGAAGGAGCACAAGAGGCAGAAAAAGCAATGGGTGTTGATGGATTGGTTGTTATCCTGTCTGGAATTGTTGAAGATGGAACAATTGCAAGATGCCCGAGTTTATATGAACAGATTAGAGAGCTTATAACAAATCCAGAAAATAGAAAACATCCTGCTTTTGAGGGTTTTGGATATCATGTTGTTAGTGGCGGGGCATTTAATTATTCAGAAGAATTTTCAAGAGATTGGACAATCATTCTTGAAGGTTATAATGGTTCTATTGAAAGAATCTCCGGAGCACTTGGGGCTTGTCTTATTCGTCCTGCCTTTAAAGATATTGCAGAATTGGTAAGAAATAAATTTTCAGAAGCAGATTATGAATTCCTCCAATCGCTTGGAAAACAGATTAAAGTTAAAGAAAGATATTCTGTTCAATCTTCCAGTTCTTCTGAAGATTAAGATGCTGTCAAGTTAATCTGCTATACTTTTTTGAGATTTGAATCTTTAATCCTGCCTTATTTTACATTATTTAATATAAATATAATTCATGTTAAAAGATATAATTTTCATGTACCAATGGTTAGCAGATTTGAAGAATAAACAAGTGAGCGCAGTGAACCAAATTCATTCAATAATTTAATAAACTCTCTTTCTTTTAATCCTATATGGAAATAAAGTGGTTTGATGCGCGGATTATCTTAGATACGAGAGGAGAAAAAACAATTGAGGTTTCTGTTTTCAGCAATGCTGGAAAATTCAGCGCAAGCGCGCCGAATGGAAAATCAAAAGGCAGATTTGAGGCGCGCCCGTGGAAAATATCTATTGAAAAAGATATTTCTGCAATAAAAAAGCAGAAATTAAAAAATATTTCAATAAATTCTTTTGACGAACTTGAAAAAATTGAAAAAATATTCGGGGGGAAAATAGGCGCAAATTCGATGATTGCTTTAGAGTATGCTATTTTGAAAGCACTCGCAAAAGAAAAAAACTGCGCAGTGTGGCAGTTGATAAATTCAAATGCAAAAAAAATCCCAATGCCTGTTGGAAATGCTGTCGGCGGAGGCGCGCATACAAAAGCAGAAAAAAAACCTGACTTTCAGGAATTCTTGTTTATTCCAGAAGAAAAATCTTTTAAAAAAGCCGTTGAAATAAATAAAATTGCGAGAGAAACTTGCGCAGATATTTTAAAAAATATTGATGATTCATTTAAAAGAAAAACCAATGACGAAAATGCATGGATAACTTCTATTTCAGATGAATTAGTTATTGATGCAATGAAACAGACTGCAGAAAAAATAAAGGAAAAATATAAAATTAATTTAAAAATTGGTGCAGATGTTGCGTCATCCGGCTTTTTTAAAAATGGAAGATACCATTATAAAAATCAGAGAAAATCTTTTTCAAAAAATGAGCAAATGAAATATATTTCTTTAATCTCAAGAGGAATGTTTTACATTGAAGATTTTTTTGAACAGAATGATTTCAAAAGTTTTTCAGATATTCTAAAAATTATAAAAAATAATAATCCAAACTCTTTAATCGTTGGGGATGATTTAACAGCTACAGATTACATCAGAATTTTAAAAGCGATAAAAGAAAAATCAATAAATGCAGTTATTTTAAAGCCAAATCAAAATGGCTCTTTGATTGAATTAAAGAAAATTGTAGAGTTATGCAATAAAAATAACATTAAAAAAATATTCTCGCACAGAAGCGGAGAGACAAAAGATAATATTCTGGCGGACATTGCGTTTGGCTTTGAAGCAGATTTTATAAAAGCAGGGATTTGTGGTTTTGGAAGAGAGGAGAAGCTTAAAAGGATGATTGAAATTGATAATTTAATATAGCACTTAAAATTAATATAATTTTGCTAACATTATCAATTAAAATCTCAAAGAACTAATGTATAAATGGATTAAGTATTTGAGAAAAAACGAATAAGCGCGAAGCGCACTATTTTTATTTTGCTAACATCTCATAACTTTTCCTTATTTAACATCTTTTTATTTTTCTTTTATTATTAGTATAAATTAAATTACTTGAAAAACCAAGGAACCCACAGATTAGGATTTGCAAAATAAACAAGTGAGCGTAGCAAACCATTATCATCATAAAAAACTTTATAAACACCATATTACTATTTTAAATATTAAAAGAAGAGGCATCATGAGATTAAATAACATTTTAAAAAGTCATTCTATATTTTTAATAGTTTTTTCATTATTTGTCTTTTCAGTATTCTCAGCATCACTTGTTTCAGCAGACCTTGCTAATCTTTCCAAATCTCAATGGAAGGCAGGAGACCATAAAGCATTTCATGATGGTAGCCAGGTTAGAGTTCGTGTAGGTGATACCTCTTCTCAGAAAAATTATTCTGTTCAGGAAATTGTAACTAAATATGGCACAGGAACTCAATTAGTTCAATGGACAACTCCTGCCGACGGAATTTATCACGATGCAAAAGATATAAAAGCAAAATTCGGCAGTTTTTATTATTCTGTTCAGGCATGGATTAATTTTGATATTGATGATAACTGGGTTGTAAATCAAGCAGACATATCTATTGTTGAAGCAGCAATTGCAAGCAGAAGCGATACTTGTCTTGCAACTTATGGAAAAACCTGCGATTTAAACCATGATGGTTCAATTAATACTGCTGATGGAGATAAAATAAGGTATTTTGTTGCAGGTTGGGGCGGAGATGCAGAAGATTATTGGAATAGGATAGAAGGGCCTCATCTTGTTTGGCACATTGCGAAGGATATAAAAGTCAGGGTTACACAATCCAATGGAACAGTTATTGATACAGACTTACAGCACTGGATTGATGAAGTAACTCAAGGCACTGTCACTCCACCCCAGCCAAATCCAGAAATAGACATAGATATTCCAGACCCTTCTGAATCTACAGATGCTTATGATGTTGTGTGCAGAGAGCATTGGTATGATTGTATTGAGGGGGGATGTATCTCCTTTGAGGATTATAATAGAGTTGAATTAAACCAAGAAATAACTGGACTTAAAAAAGGACACACTTATGATTTTAATTGCACTTACAATGGCAACAACATATTAGCAAAAAGAATAACTTTAGATGACAATCCTATTGCACAACCTACAGATCCTTTTGGAATTAATTTTAATAGTGCATTTGCAGAAGTAACAGAATTACATCAAGTCACCTCTCCTTTTGAATTTCCATATTCATCAGGCGGAACAGGCACAGGGATTTTTACTCCAGAACAAGTGGGAAGTGATATATTCAGATTCCACCTTATTTCAACAGGAGAAAATACAGCGAAAGTTCTTATTTCAAGAGAGAGCACAAGAACAGAAGGGTGTGGATATCCTCCATTTTCAGGCATAGGAAATAATCCTAACTGTAATGTTTTGGCTAACGGATGTAGCTCATACTGGAATCCAATAGATTACAGAACTAAAAAAATGAAAACAGACCAGAATTTTGTTGTTAATAGATTTAGTGTTTCGGGTTATTCCACAGATACACCTTTATATGAGGCATTCCTTACATGCCCTGTTTATGACATCCAAACACAATCTTTCTTTGGATTTGCTGGCTGCGACCATCAGGATGTCTGGGCTTGGAAAGGATTAAGCTGCACAGCACAAGAAGTTTAACTGCTGATTGATTTTACTATTCTTCTTTAATCTTTTTATATAAATTCCCATGTGCAGACGGATTAGAGATTTGCAGAATAATTAGTTCTTCTAACATCCTATATCTTTTCCTTATTTCACATCTCTTTATTGGATTATCTTCTTTTTTATTTTGATTATTGATTAGATGATATAAAAGATTAATTAGCTAATAGATTAAGGATTTGCAAAAGAAATAATTGAATGAAGCAAAGCAAATTAAGTTGAGCAGAGTGTAATAGGAGCATTTAAAAATATGTTTCTCTCTTAATTTTTTATCAGATAGATTTTTAAATCAAAATATTTGATATATTGTATACTGAAATGGCAGCAGCTAAAAAAACAGAAAAAGACGAAAAAGAAAAAACTCCGGCAAAAATAAGCAAAAAAGCAGAAAAAACTGAAAATCCGGAAAAAGCAGAAAAGAAAAAAACAAAAAAAGAACCTGCTTCAAAAGAGGCAACTCTTAAAAAAAGAACTTCTGACCGAAGCGTTCTTCTTAAGGAGCTGAAAGAAAAGGCGAAAAAACTCGCAGCAGGAATTAAAGGCATAGAGACAGAAGAAATTAAAGAAGAACTTGAGAAAAAAAGAGAACTTCTCATCCCTTTGGAAGATTATGTTAAAACAGGAATTCATCTTGGAACAAAAGTTATAACTCCGGACATGAAAAAATTTGTTTACAGGAGAAGGGCAGACAGCATCGGAGTTTTGAACACTTCACTTATTGATGAGAAAATAAAAAAATCAATCAAGCTTCTTTCAGAATACTCTCCTGAAGAAGTGATTCTTGTGTGCAAAAGAGACACTGGCTGGATAGCAGGACAGCTTTTTTCACAAGCTACAGGAATAAAAATATTCACAAAAAAATATCCTGCAGGTATGATGACAAATACAGAACTTGAAACTTTTTACGAACCAGAGCTTGCAATTATATGCGACCCATGGGTTGACAAGAATGCGTTTGCAGATGCAAAAAAAACAAATAAAAAAGTTATTATGCTTGCAGATACAAACAACTTCACAAGAGGCGCTGATTTAGTTATTCCATGCAACAATAAAGGCTCAAAAAGTTTAGGGCTTGTGTTTTATCTTCTTGCAAAAGGATATATAGAAAAAAGAAAGATGAATTCAAAAATGCCGAGCATGACTGATTTCACAGGTGACGATTTGCAGGCATAGAGACTAATTTTTTAATTTCCAATTTTATTTTTGCATCTAATCTTTTTTCTTCACCATTAATATAAATTAAAACACCTAAAAACCAATGTACAAATGGCGTAGGATTTGAGAAAGGAAGACTAAGTGAGCGAAGCGAACCAAATATGGGGGTGAGCACAATATTTATTTTTCTAACATCCCATTTCTTTCCCTTATTTTTAGTTTGTTCATTGGTATTTTTTATTTTAAGTTCAATTTGCTAAGGATATTAATTAAAATAGATAAAGTCCATTGTATAAACGGCTTTAGGATTTACAAAATTAGATAAGTGCGCGAAGCGCGCAAAATATCTTTAACCTCATATTTTAAAAAAAATCCACCCGTTTTTATTCTTTCCATAACCTGTTTTTATAAGAACATATTTTCCTTTTAGTTTTTTTCCGTTTAGTTCAAAAACAATTTTCTTTGGTTTCTTGCCGTCTAATTTATAACTTCCTTTGTCCCATATTTTAACTTTGCCTTTTCCATAACCTTCTTTAATCTCGCCTTCAAAATTTGCATAAGAAAGCGGATGATCTGGAACTTTAATTGCAAGCCGTTTAATTCCTTTTTTTGCAGGAGGACTTTTTGCAACTGCCCAGGATTTTAATTTTCCATTTATCTCAAGGCGAAAATCCCAGTGCAAATGCGTTGCGTGATGTTCCTGAATCACGAAGAGTGGCATAATTACTATAACTAATTTAAGTTTAAATAATGTTTGAAAAGTAATTTATTTTGAAGACCCCATTTCCTGCCCGATAATTAATTTCCCGTCGGATTTATGACGAAAGGTTTATAAATCTTCTTTATCAAGGTAACTTATTATCTTTATGAGTTCCTTATCTTTGATAAGGGATGATGTATGCGAGCAGTCATTCGTTTTATTAACCCGTCGGAGGATAGGTCGTTATCATTCCTTTAATGATAACTGCAACATTATTGTATTGTTGTATTGCACCAATAAATTAATCATAATTAATTGGTTAATTCCAGTTTATCCTGCTGGCGGCTACGGCTATCTGGTTTGTACTTAGACATGCAAGTCTCTCGAGAGAGGGCGAACTGCTCAGTAACACGTAGCTAACTTGCCTTAAGGCCAGGGATAACCTCGGGAAACTGAGGATAATACCTGATAGAAGAAATTTACTGGAATGTGATTTCTTTGAAACATCAGGCCTTAAGATAGGGCTGCGGCTGATTAGGTTGTTGGCGGGGTAATGGCCCACCAAGCCAATGATCAGTAAGGGCTCTTAGCGGAGAGGCCCTGAGAAGGAATCTGAGACACTATTCCTAGCCTTACGGGGTGCAGCAGTTAAGAATCTTTTGCAATGCGCGCAAGCGTGACAGAGCGAGCCAGAGTGATTCTCAATTTTGAGAATCTTTTGCCAAATGTAAATAGTTTGGCGAATAAGGACCGGGAAAGACTGGTGCCAGCCGCCGCGGTAATCCCAGCGGTTCAAGTCGTAGCCACAATTATTGGGTCTAAAACATCTGTAGCTTGCTTTGCAAGTCTCTTGTGAAATCCTATATCTTAAATATAGGGCGTGCAGGAGATACTGTATTGCTAGAGACTGGGAGGCGTAAGGAGTACAAATTGGGTAGCGGTAAAATGCGTTGATCCTATTTGGACTAACGATAGCGAAGGCACCTTACGAGAACAGTTCTGACAGTGAGAGATGAAGGCTAGGGTCGCGAAAGGGATTAGATACCCCTGTAGTCCTAGCAGTAAACACTGCACACTAAACATCGGTATCTCCTCGAGAGACATCGGTGCTGAAGGGAAGCCGTAGAGTGTGCTACCTGGGAAGTATAGTCGCAAGACCGAAACTTAAAGGAATTGGCGGGGGGGCACTACAACGGGTGACGCGTGCGGTTCAATTAGATTCT
>JAGVXO010000032.1:6844-24247 GCA_018303755.1 Candidatus Pacearchaeota archaeon | reverse complement strand
AAATATAAGAGAACTTGAGGGTGTATTAAATTCAATAATGTGTCAATCGCAATTAAAAGGAAAGGATTTTTCATTAAACGATGTTAAAATATTTATAAAAAACATCTCATCTTATCATTATATGGATGAAGTAATAGAAGTAATAAACACTGTGCTGTTTATAATTGGTTTAATCCTGCTGGTTATGTTTGGAGCAGTCCTGTTTATTTGTGAAAAATCAGCCAGCTTTTTCTGGGGGCTTTATAATGGATATTATTAGAGGATATTTAAGAAAACATAATTAGATTAAAAACATAACTACAATTTCAAATTCTCAGCATACTCACCAATTACAGGCACTTGCTTTTTTTCTCCTGAAAGAGCATAAATCCAGCTGAAAATCCAGAGAACAATTGCGAGCAAAGTTATGATTGGATTAAGAATTCTTCCAATAAAAGGAATAAATGTAGCTGCATAGCCAATTAAAAATCCAATAAAAACAACCAGCGATTGCTTTGCATAAAACATTACATACTCATCGTCTTTCCATGCAAGAATTGCGATTATAAATCCGATAATTCCAAAAAATGTCGTGATAAATGCATAGCCCTTTGAATTATCTTCCTTAATCTGCGCTCTCTTTTTTACAGCCATTATATCCATAAAGATTTCGAGTTTTTAAGGTTTGCTAATTTGCTTGAATTTTATATCATGCGCTTCGCGCCTTTAATTCTTTTGCAAATCTAAAATCTCTTTGCACATTGGTTATTTATACGTTTTAATTTAATATTGAACAAAATTCATATGAAAAGATTATTCACCATAAATTAAATTTCAAAAAATTATATTTTGAGTTTTATTAATACTCAATCACTTTTTCACAATCGGCGCAGCCTTGACTGCCTTGAAATCTCTCCAGGCAAGCTCAAACATCTGCTCCAATGCCTGCGCAAAGAATGGGGTATTTATCCAGACGCCGACATCATAATTGGGATGCACATTAGTATCTTCAAGAAGCATAAACATCAACTGCTCACCATCAATTATTGAAAATCGTGCATTAAGGCTTTTTATCGCTCTAACTTCTGCAACTTTTGCCAATTGTTTTGCAACATGTTCATTTGCAGAAGTTATCGGAGCAGCAATTCTTATTTTAACGCCTCTTTTTCTTGCTTTATCCAGTGAAATCATCAGAGCTTCCAATTTTCTATTAAGCCCGTCTGTTGTTGTGACAATTGTGATTGTTTTTTCTGCTCCACTTATCAGCATATCCAAGTGATTATACATATTATTTCTTCCTCTTAGACTCCCTGATAAATCGCTTGGCTCAACAAATTTTATTCCTTGTGTGAAAAGTCCGCTTAATTCATGCAAAACCTCATCTCCTTTAAGAGTTTCAAGGCGTTTCTGCTTTTCCTGTGCTGTAACCATCAAATTTCTTTTTACCCTTTCTATAACTTCTTCTGGTTTTAATGCAACAAACTTAATTGGTTTGCCGAGTTTCATTACAATAAAACCCTTTTTCTCCAAACTTTCTAAGATATCATATGTCCTGCTTCTTGGAACATCACTTATATTACTGAGCTCTCCTGCAGTTGAAACTCCCCTTGACAAAAGTGCTGTCCATACTCTTACCTCATACAGATTAAGATCGAAGATTTTTCTCAGTCTGCTTAAAAATTCCTCTTTGACAATCATTTTAATATTCTATTTAACCAGTTCGTCTATTTAAATCTTTTGATGATTTATCACTCTATTGCAGATAATTATTTTCACTTTTATCGAATAGTTAAATATGCCCTTTTCCTATCTGTAAAATAAATTTGAAATCTTTTATTTCTAGAATTTCCCTTAATAATTTTTTATTTTCTGCTTCTTCATCTTGCATTGAAATTTTGAAGGCATTTGTTTTTTCTGCTATGTTCTTTTTTTGTTTTTCAATTATTTTTAATGCCCTTTCTTCAGCAGTTATTACAAGTTTTATTTTATCTTTTTTTATCAGCCCTGCTTTTTTTCTCAAACTTTGAACTGCTCTTGAAATATTTTTTGCATATCCTTCTGATTCGAGCTCAGGAGTAACTATAGTATCAAATTCAACTTTTTCTTCTTTGCTTTTAATTATGCTAATTTTTTTAACTTGCAATTGATTTATAATTATCTCTTTTATATCTCTAGATATTTCTTTTTCTGTATGCACTTTTGCCTCTGCCAACGGCCATTTAAGCCCAATTTTTATTCTGTCTCTTTCTCTTAGTCCTGCTTCAATTATTTTCAATGCCCCGCTGAATTTTTCCTCAATTTTTTTGTCAATTTTTTTCTCGTCATATTTCGGCCATGAAGAGAGATGGACTGATTGGCTGCTGAACTTTTGATAAATTACTTCGGAAATATTTGGGGCATATGGTGCAAGCAATTTTGAAATATTTTCAAGAATATATCCAATTATTTTGTTTACATTTTTATCTTCTCTTTCCCTTATTATTTTAATGTAAGTCTTTGAGAAATCATTTATAATAAAGTCCATTAAAGGTATTAACCCCTTTTCGATTTGATAACTTCCTAATCCTTCTGTACATTCTTTTATAACCGAATTCAATCTTGATATAATCCATTTATCCTCAACATTTTCCTCTGCTTTTTCTTTATTATCCAACTGACTATAAAATTGGCATGTGTTCCATAGGACATTTAAAAAAGGCATAATTTCCTTTTTTGCTGTCTCAATTCCAAATTTTTTGAAATTTCCTATATCTACTGTGCAAAATTGCAGTCTTGTTGCATCTACTCCAAGAGTGTCCAGAACCATGTCTGGATTAAGTATGTTCCCTTTGCTTTTGCTCATCTTTTCTCCTTTTTCATCTACAATGTGCCCTGCACAAACTACATTTTTATATGCCATATTATCAAACAAAATTGTTGATAAAACATGAAGAGTATAAAACCATCCTCTTGTCTGATCTATTGCTTCTGAAATAAAATCATAAGGAAATCTTTGCTTAAATTCTGCCTGATTCTCAAAGGGATAGTGAAATTGCGCAAAACTTGCAGAACCAGAGTCATACCAGCAGTCAATAACCTCGGGAACTCTTGACATCAAGCTATGACATTTTGAACATTTTAATTTAATATTATCAATCCAGGGTTTGTGCAAATCTAATTCTTTTTCATTTAATTTTTTAATTGATTTTTCTTTAAGCTCCTTTATGCTTCCAATTATTATTTCATTTCCACATTCGCATCGCCACACTGGAAGAGGAGTTCCCCAGAATTTTTTTCTTGACAGCGCCCAATCCTTCACATTTTTTAACCATTCTCCAAACCTCCCATCTTTTATGTGCTTTGGAACCCAGTTTATTTTTTCATTTAGTTTAATTAATCTGTCCTTATACTCTGTGACTTTAATAAACCAGGATTTAATTGCATAATACATTAAAGGAGTATCGCATCTCCAGCAAAAAGGATAATCGTGTTCATATTTCAATATCCTAAACAATTTATTCTCCTCTTTTAATCTTTGAATTATCTCCTTATCTGTATTTTTTATGAACCTGTCTTTATACTCCGGAACTTCGTCTGTGAATTTTCCTGTTTCATCAACTGGCTGTACAAATGGAAGCCCCTCTTTTTTACATGCCTCATAATCCACCTCTCCAAAAGCAGGAGCCATATGCACTAATCCTGTTCCATCTTCTTCTGTAACAAAATCCCCCTCTATAACTCTAAATGCATCCAAATCTTTGAAATAGTCAAATAATGGCTCATATTTCTCCTCAATTAATTCTTTTCCTGAAATTGTTTTAATAATCTTGGGGTTTTCAAAGTAATTTTTTACAAGATTTTTTGTTATAATATAAATTTTTTCATCTTCTTTTACATAACAATAATCCAGTTTTGGATTAACTGCAATAGCCAGATTTGAGGGCAGTGTCCAGGGAGTTGTTGTAAAAACCAGGAAATATTCATTCTCCTTATTTTTAACTTTAAATTTTAAAATTACAGAGTCCTCTTTTATTTTTTTATAGCCCTGCGCAACTTCGTGACTTGATAAAGGCGTTTCACATCTTGGACAAAAAGGCACAACTTTATGCGCCTCGTATAAAAGCCGTTTATTGTACAATTCTTTTAATGACCACCAAACACTCTCTATATACTCGTTTGTTAAAGTGATATAGGGGCTTTCCAAATCAATCCAATATCCTAATTTTTCAGTAGATTTATTCCATGAATCAATATAAGAAAACACGCTTTTTCTGCAGTCATTGATAAATTTTGCTTCACCATATTTTAAAATGTCTTTTTTTGAATTTAATCCGAGCTTTTTTTCTATCTGGACTTCAACAGGCAGCCCGTGGCAGTCCCATCCTGCCTTTCTCGGCACATTAAATCCCTGCATATACTTGAATTTATTTATTATGTCTTTGTAAGTTCTGACTTCTAAATGATGCAATGCAGGAGGAGCATTTGCAGTAGGCGGACCTTCAAGAAAACTGAATGTTTTTTTCCTTTTTTTGTCATTTTTGACTGCTTTTTCAATATCTTTTTTGCTTAAAATTTTAGATGCTTCTTTTTCTATTTCTTTAAAATCATACATATTTATACCCCGTAAAGGCTGTTTATTAATATTTTGATTCAACATACTTGATTTAATATAAGGCATCCTATAAAAATTTATAAACCTGTTTAGTAATAGAAAATAATGACAACCAATGCCCTAAAAAATATTCCTGAAGAAAAGCTTATTTTAAGAGATTATCTCGCAATTGACAGGACAAATCTTGCAAATGAAATGACTATCTTGGCTTATGCGAGAACTTCGCTTGCGCTGATTGTTGTTGGCGGCTCTTTGATTAAATTTTTTATTGAGGTTTATGCGATTATAATAGGAATTGTAATGATTTTGGCAGGAATTATTGTCTTGATTATTGGTTTGTTTAGGTTTAAAAGAATGAGCGAAATTTTGAATAGGATTAAAGAAAAGAGTATAGCGAGAGACCAAAATATTTCACCATAGCTTTTTGTTCTCTCGAATATAGCAACTGACAATTTTGGGAATTATTTAAGTCAGTTGCTGTAGAATTAAAAGAATAAGTTAAAGGAGATATACTTGATTAATATAATTTTTTTAACATCCCATAATTTTCCCACATTTTACCTTTTTTAATTGAAGTTTTTTATTTTTAATTAATTCAAAATTTATTTAATATTCAATTAAATTATTTTAAAGAACCAATGTATGAATGGTGTTAGATTTGCAGAATTAAAAGCGCGAAGCGCCATTATTCAGCAATCAACTCAAGCGCTTCTTTCTCGCTGAAGCTTAATTCAGCATGAATTATAATGCAATAGGGCGCTTTTATTTTATCTGCATTAATTTTATCAAGGAAGTTGTAATAAATTTTACTCTTTATTCCTAATTTTGTGCAAATAATTACTTTATCAAATTTATATCCTATTTCATCCAGTTGTTTAACAGCGTCTTCAAATTTTAGTCCAATATCGATTAGCAATAATGTATGTGCATTTATTTTTTGATTGTCTTTTATAATATCTATGAAACTTGTTGGGGTGAAATTTTTCTGCCATCGCGGAAGCGAGGCAATTTTTCCGAATTTGTATAAACTTAACCCTGTTTCAGCAACAGCATCAAAGATACTTCCTGAATAAAGAATTTTGTATTTAACTTTATTTTTTACAGCAGAATTAATCAAAGAAATGTGTGTTGTTGCGCTTAAAGGCGCGCCATAAACAAGAAGTGCAACATCATAATTTTTTGCTTCTTCGATAATTGCCTCGCTTTCAACAAATTCCCTGTTTGCCTCTTTGATTTTTATTTTAAGCTCTTTTTCCAGCTCTTTCTTAGTGTAAGGAAGCTCAATAGTATAGTTTTCCAAATATATTTTCTTAATATCTGCGCTTTTCAGTATTTTTTTCCCGTGCAAGGAAATGCCTTTTAGCTCTAAGCCAAGGCCGATGATGTATAGCATGAAAATGAATATATACAGAGAATTTAAAGGCTTCGCCCAACGTTGCACTAAATTTTAGTCCTCCAAGTATTCGGGAGAATAGAACAGGGCTTATGCACTAAATTCTTCAACTATTTTCATTTTTTCTTTTCTCTATAAAAGAATCTATTCGCTATTTTTTTATTAATGAAAATACACCTGTCAACTTCATTAATCAAATTTTTTGAAGCGAGTTCTTCAAATGAAATCATTTCTACTTCTTTCTTTTTATCTTTTACATATTTCACTAATTGGAAAAAGTCGCCATCGCCAGAAAACAAAATCGCTTTATCATATTTGTTTTCCCAAGCATGATTTAACATATCTAATGCTAAATAAATGTCATCACCTTTTATTGTATAATATTCCTCATCTTCTTTTGTAAATCTTTTTTGCCTTTTACATAAAATGATTTTACATTTTGGGATTTTTCTTAATCTCTCAAGAAGTTTTTGCTGTTCTTTGAATCTTCTATGATTGACGTCTTGTTTTAATGAGGCATTATAATAGAAAATTCCGGCTAATTCGTCTTTACCAACAATCATCTTGATGTAATTATCAAAATCAAAATGATAATCTGAATACTTAGGATGTAAAGATTTTAGGCCATAAACAAAGTTAGCACCATCGATATAAATAGAAATTCTCTTTGTCATTTTAATAAAGTCCGGTATTACCGAAGTAATAGCCGGGAACACGCTTGCGGGATGTCCGAAGACTTAAGGCATTCCCTGATACCCTAATAATTCTAATTTATAGTCATATATAAGACTTTCGCAAGTCAATTTTACAATGAAAAATTTCCTCTTTTTTGGAAAAAAAGAAGCAAAAAAACGTGTGGGCAATCTCTCTTATTTATTGGTCGTCGCTTCCACCTCCTCCCCCACTTATACAAGCATTTAAATAGTACAATAAATGTACAATATTGTACTTAAAATGAACAATAAATTATTTAACAAAGGAAAAGAAAAAATACTTGAATGTTTTTACAGAAATAGAAAGAAAGAACTTTATTTCAGCGAAATACTTAGAGAGACAAAGCTTACTCAAAATACTACCTTAAAACATCTTGCGAATCTTCAGAATTTGGATATAGTTATCTCAACTAAGAAGATAGGAAATACTTTTTATAAAACAAACCCGAAAAATCCTTTGATTTATGCTATTTTTTCTTATTTTGATTATAGAAGATTTAATGAACTTCCTTCTGAAAGAAAAAGAGCAATAAATGAGTTTTTTGACAATATCCAAATTAAGCCTCTAATTGCTCTTATTTTTGGTTCTACTGCAAAGGGAACATTCGATAGGAATAGTGATATAGACTTGCTCTTAGTTTATAATAAAAAAGAACTAGAAGATTCAAAATTAAAAAAAGAGATAGAAGCAGTTACAGGAGTCAAAATACAAACCTTTATAATTAATTTTGATTATTTTAAAGAACAGATATTAAGAGAAGAAGATAAAGTTATAACTCATGCAATTAAAACAGGGTTTCCTATTACAGGAAATGATAAATTTTATCAAGGGGTGCTAAATGGCTAAAGAAATTTGGGAGATATGGCTTGAGAATACAAAAAAAAGACAGAACGATTTTGAAAAATATTTGAAGTCTAAGAAAATTAAAGCAGAAACCGAAATAAAAGAGCTTGTTGAAGGACATATAAACAAAGCAGACCATAATCTAAAATTTGTTATGAAAACCTTGGAATTGCAAGAGTTTAATGACTGGGCTATTGTAAGTGCTTATTATTCTATTTATCATGCTTCTTTAGCTTTATGTGCTTTGAAAGGATATTCAACAAAAGACCATTTAGCTACTTTGTTGATTTTGATTAAGGAATTCTATCAAAAACAGTTAAATAAAGAAGAGATAGAAATGGTTAGCAAGACTACGATTGAAAAAGAAGAAGTCCTCTATTATATTGAAGCAAAAGCAGAGAGGAAAAAAGCAAGTTATTCAACAAAAATTTTATTTGATGAAAAAGAAGCAGAAATTTTGCAAAAGAAAGCAATAGGTTTTGTGAATAAAGTTAAAGAAATAATTGATTCAAATTCTAAATAGAAATGTTCTTTTTCCTAAAAAGAAGCAAAAAGCTTTTTCCGTCCCCCGCCCTACGAATTGGAGATTTAAATTTCTAATCCGCCTCAGAAAAAACTCTTGTTGATACAAGCCTCTCCACTCTGAGTTCGTCAGGAGTGAAATTTGTCCCAAATTTCCTCGAGCTCACTCGAGGGCGAGGTCACCTAACATAATTAAGTTCAATAATTTTTAGTGGCTAACGAGTGAATGGGGGACATTTCTAAACGACGAAACGAACGGGGGGGTGGAGTGCTTCGCACATATTGCCTTTACTTTGTAAAGAAGTTTCATTAGTAAAGATTAACCAAACTCTCCATTTATATAATCTTTAGTCAGTTTATTTTTTGGATTATCAAACATTTCTGCTGTTCCTGAATATTCAATTACTTTTCCATTTAATAAATAGCAAGTATAATCTGAAATTCTCTTTGCTTGATGCATATTATGTGTAACAATAATGATAGTTCTTTCATTTTTTAATTTTCTTAATAAAGACTCAATTTTTGCTGTAGCAAGTGGATCTAAAGCCGAACATGGTTCATCTAATAGAACAACCTCTGGATTAATAGCCAAAGACCTTGCAATGCATAATCTTTGTTGTTGGCCACCCGAAAGTCTAAATGCAGAAAGATTTAGCCTATCTTTAACTTCATCCCATAAATCTGCTTTCTCTAAACTTTCTTTTACGATTTGTTTTATTTTATTTTTGTCTTTCATATTTTGTATTCTCAATCCGTATGCAACATTGTCAAATATAGACATCGGAAAAGGATTTGGTTTCTGAAAAACCATCCCAATTTCTTTCCTTAATTCGATAACATCTGTGTCTTTTTCATAGATATTTTCATTGTTGTAAAGTAGCTTACCATCAATTTTTGATATTGGAATTAAGTCGTTCATTCTATTGATACATCTAAGTAAGGTAGATTTCCCACATCCTGAAGGGCCAATTAGTGCTGTAATTTTATTTGAATATATTTTTAAGTTAATACCAACTAAAATTTGTTTACTATTATACCAAAAATTAGTATCCTTGAATTCTATTTTTATTTCTTCTTGCATTTTACCACTCCTTTTTCTTTCTTAATTTATATCGCAATATAAAAAATCCTGAATTAAGCATAAAGATTAGAGCAATTAACACTAAAGAAGTGCCCAATGCATACTCTCTTGCATAAGGACTAGAATGTTGAGTTGCCAAAATAAATAAGTGATATGGTAACGCCATAAATTTATCAAATGGAGAGCTAGGCAAATATCCCATAAAAAATGTAGCTCCAATCATAATAATTGGTGCAGTTTCACCTATAGCTCTGGATATTCCTAATATTGAGCCAGTTAGCATTCCACTAAAAGAATGCGGTAAAACATTTTTTCTTACAGTTTGCCATTTTGTGGCTCCTAATGCATAACTTCCTTCTCTAAATGAAAGCGGAACAGATTTTAGTGCTTCTTCGCTTGCAGTTATTATCCAAGGTAAAGTCATACATCCGAGAGTGAGAGAGGCAGCAATTAATGAACCCCCTAGTTTTAAGAACAAAACAAAAAATGCTAAACCAAATATTCCATACACTATTGAAGGTACACCAGCAAGATTTCTTATTGCTAATTTAATTGTCCTTGTAAGTAAATTTTCTTTTGCATATTCATTTAAATAAATAGCAGTGCAAATGCCAATGGGTATTGAGATAATAGAAACGCCTATCGCAAGAAAAATAGTTCCTATAATGGCTGGAAAAATTCCACCCTGTGTGATATCCCTATGAGACCACATACTTGTGAGGAATTTTATATCTATAACACCAATGCCTTCTTTAAGGATATACAGTAAAATAAATAATAAGAACACTACTGACAGAAATGTGGCTATCCTAAAAAGTAAAAAATATATATTTTGCCTAACATATTCATTTACCATTTATATTTCCTCACTTGTTTTTCAATAATGATGTCAGAAATAAAATTTACAACAAAAGTCATAACAAATAATACTAATCCAATGGCAAAGAGGGCTTCATAATGCAAACTTCCTTTTACAACCTCTTTTATCTCTATTGCAATATTGGCAGTCATGGGCCTTATAGGATCAAAGAAAGAAATTGGCATTGCTCTTGAATTACCTGCTACCATTAAAACTCCCATTGTTTCGCCAACAGCTCTACCTAGCCCCAGCATTATAGCTGCTACAATTCCTGACAAAGCTGCTGGAAGCAAAGTCATCCTTATCATTTGCCATTTAGTTGCTCCTAAAGCCAAACTACTTTCTCTAAATTCATTAGGTAGTGAAGTTAAGACATCTTCTGAAATACTTATTATTGTTGGCAAGACCATTACCCCAACTATGATGGAAGAAGTAAAAGCATTAAGCCCACTACTTAATCCAAAAATCTTAGCAATTAATGGTGAAAGAAATAATATCCCTATTAATCCTAAAACTACTGATGGAATACCCGCAATCATTTCTATAACTGGCTTTATTGTTTCTCTTATTTTTGGTTTAGCTATCTCTGATAAATAAACAGCACTGGCTATTCCTAATGGTATTGCAATGACCAAAGAACCGAATGTTACTATTATAGTTCCGATTACCAAGCTTAGAATGCCCCATTTTGGCTCTCCATATGCAGTTGGATTCCATTCATTACCTAAAAAAAACTCTGTTGGAGATATTTCTGTAAAAGTTCGTATTCCAGTAATAAAAAGAAAAACGAAGATTCCAATCAAAATTAATAGGGCTGTAATGCTTGCTGTGGATAAGAGTAGTTCAATAAGTTTTTCTTTAATGTTTCTGTAATTAGGCATAGTAACACCTTAAATTTTATCCAATAATTCTTCATTATATTTCATATCATCTGCTGTTATCGGAACAAATCCTGATTTCTTTACAATTTGTTGCCCTTCATTGCTTAATTCAAATATTAAAAAATTGTAAATAGGAGAATCTTTTACTGGTTTTTTTGCCAAGTATTGAAACAAAGGCCTGGATAGGGGATATTCTGAATGCTTTGATTCCTCTAATGGAGAAACATATACGGAATCTTCATCTTTTGCAATTTTAATTATTTTTATGCCACTAACGTGATTACCTTTTTCATCTACAATATAACCAATGCCTACGTAGCCAATACCCGTTTGGTCTTGTTTAACTGCATCTAAAATTGCTTGATTTCCTTCCATATTCCTCATTTTTGCAGAGTAATCTCCTTTTACAATCTCTTCCATAAAGAAAACATATGTACCAGAAGTACTTTGTCTTCCATAAAGTGTAATTTTTTGGTCTTTTCCACCCACTTCTTTCCAATTGGTAATTTCACCTTTGTAAATACTGCTTACTTGTTCTACAGTTAATTTTGATATAGGATTATTTTCATTTACAGTAACAGATAACATATCTCTCGCAATTATAAATTCCCATGGCTTTATTCCTCTCTCCTCAGCTTGTTTTAATTCCTTTTCTTTAATGGGCCTTGAAGCATCAGCAATATCAATTTCACCATTGATTAATGCAGCGATACCTCCGCCTGAACCACCGCCTGTAACAGATATTCTTGCAGTAGGATTAACTTCTGAGTAAGCTTCAGCTGAATTAGAAACTAATTGTAATAATGTATCAGACCCTTTTATTTCTATATCTTCTATATTTTTTATAACCTCTCCAGTAATCCTGCTTTGGTTAATGCATCCAACAGAAACAACAACCAAAAATAATACAGCAATTAAATAAATATATCTCATTTTTTCACATCTTGTTATTTTTCTTTAAATTCTTCCGCTCTATCGTTGAAATCTACACACATCATTTCCTCTTCTTTATTACACATTTTTATCACATATCTAAATCATAATGGATAGTTTATATAGTTATGCTACATAAACTATATAGTAATAGAAAACTTTATATAGTTATTATCTTTATATCATAATATGCACAGAAGAAAAATACAATTAATCGCGGGAACAACCTACTCAGTATCATTGCCAAAAGAATGGGTTAGGAAAAATAATCTAAAAGAAAAAAACGAAATTTTATTCTATGAAAAAAATGATAGAACTTTGGTTATATCTCCATATGCAATTGAAGGAAAAAAACTAAATGAAATTTCATTGGATATTGATAAATATATTTCTGCTATTGATCAAATACTATTTGCAGTATATTATCTAGGAATTGAAAATATTAGCTTGTTTTCTAAAAAGGAATTAACAAAAGATGTCAAATCAAGAATTAGAAAAACAATAACGCACATGAGTGGTACTGAAATAAACTATGAAGATAAACAAAAAATTATAATGAGGGTATTATTAGATAAATCAAAAGTAGAGATTTTTCAAGTATTATACAGAATAAATTTAATTATTGAATCATCTATTTTAAATATCCTGGAACAATTAAACATTAATGAAATAAGAATAAATGAGAATGAAATTGACAGATTGTATCACCTAATAACAAAAATTATTTCACTATCAATAATTGATTCAAATATTTTAAATTCGTCAAAAATAAAGAATGTATCGTTAATTCCTGCTTATTTTTTGATAAGTAAAAGATTAGAGAACATAGGAGATAACATTAATCATCTTTCAGAATATTTGCATAAAACTAAAGTTAAGTTTGAAAATAAAAATGAAATCTTAAATTTCGCTAAAACCGAACTTAATAGAAGTATAAGTTATTTTATGAGTAAGTCCACTAATATTTTTCAAAAAATAAATGTTGATAATCTAAGGATAATAAATGATTATATATTAAAATCAAAGGACAAAACTATTCAAAATTACTTAGAAGACATAATCAGGTATGTTGTGGATATAGAGGAAGAAATAGTTAATATATCATTTTATAATCAATTAATTCATGAGGGTTTTCTATAAACACTAATTAACAAATTTTCCTCCAAGACTAACTAACGATTACTACGAAATGTTCCCCTTGATGATTGTTCTTGATGTATCGCTTCGCTCTTTTGATGTAACACGAGCCACTAAAAATTACTTTGCGGACGCAATTTTCCCGAACTTCGTAGCGGGAAAAGAACTTAACAAGAATTAATCTCAATTAAAGCGAACTCTGAAACCCCCGACCCCCGCCACTTATTTGGGCAAGAATTGTTACTACTTACAAAAGACACATAACCGAAAGATTTAAATACTTGCTATCTTTTACCATAAGTATGATAGACATAAATACTATGATTAGAGAACGAGAAGCTGAAGTTAGAGAAGCAGACGATAGACTTAATTCTATGTATAGACAATCACAAGCACAAACACAAGCTATGATGATAGACACAGATGCTATGGTTAGAGCAACACAATTTAAACCCATAAATTTATACAATACTCTAGAATTAAAGTAAAAGATAAACAATTCTTGCCCCTATACGAAAACTGGATTTTCCCACCACCTCCGAGTTCTTTTTTACTCTTCGCCAAAAATATTCTTTTTTGTCTCGTCCTTTTAGCTCTATCGCTTCAGCTCTCAATTTTCTAAAGAAAATTGGAGGAGCCTCACGAGGAAACAAGAGCCTAACCTAATTATACACAATTGAGAAAAATAAATAATTATTGTGAAAAGACAGGACTAAATAGCTTATTTTCTTGATTCAAATTCAAATGGTTCATTCCATTCGCCATTATATCTTTCATTAAATAATCTATTGCAAACTACTTCCAACTCTTCGTCTTGCAACTCTAATCTTCGCCTTAATTCTTCCTTAAATTCTGAATCAGTTTTAGTTTTAAACCATTCTCTAATATTGCGATATGGAATTAAACCTCCTTTATCCATACTAATTAATCCATCTGGACTGCCAAAAACATAAGAAGTACTTTTATTTCCAGAAAGTAATTTTTCTCCCCATCTAATGTAAGCCATTTTTAATATTAAACAGAGAGATTATTTAATTCTTTATAATCTTCGTATTACTGAAAAAGATTATTCACCCCCTGATAAATATTTGTGTCTTTACGCATCGTCGTGCTAAATCCTTCTTCTATCTACCTCAAATAAAAACAAAAAAAGAGAAATAGTTCCAGCTACTTTAGTCACCAGAGTCATCAGAGAAATCGTCATCGTCGTCTTTATCCTTATCTTCGTCGTCATCTTTCAAGTCGTTGTCGTCATCTATCGATTCTTCTTCGTTTTTGTATTTCATAAATCCCATATAAAATTTATGGTTTAAAAACCTATCTGTGCCCTGAAAAGTGATAACTTTAGGACTATATTTGTTTACCCTCTTTTATAAAATATCTATAAATCTCAGGCAAGACAACTTTTAAATACAGTCCATAACTAAAAAATATATGAGCCTGTAGCTCAGCCCGGTTAGAGCACTGGTCTTATATGACATCAATTCGTTAGGATTGAGGGCTTCCTCTAGGAAAGCCAGGGGTCCGCGGTTCAAATCCGCGCAGGCTCATATTAAATCCGGATTTGAATAATAATATAATTTTTCTAACACCCCATAACTTTTCCTTATCTTAGATTTATCCCTTGGGGCTCTTTTTAGTTAATCTGAATTAAACTATCTAAAAGATAAATGTATTAAGCGGATTAAGGATTTGCAGAATAAAAGGCGCGAAGCGCCATTATTTAATCTGATAATACGATTACAACATCTGAATAATAAAAAACAAAAGAAAAAGAAATAAAATTAAAAAATTTAACTTAAAGCATCTATTATTGCTATAATCACTCCGATGATTGTTGAAAGTATAACAATCCATCCAGCAGTAGCAAGCACATATGGGATTTGATCGAGATATGGCACTGTTAATGTTCCGTCGCCAGTTAGTGCAAAACCCACTGCAAGGGCCACAATAACACCAGTAAGCCACATCAAGAATGTAAGAAACTTACCCAACCCGCTTTTTTTAGCCATTTAACACCTCCTTTTTATGTTATTTTTATAATGCTAAAATATATATTGCAATATATATAAATGTATGCCTACAATTGGGTGTGGGACACTCAGAATTATCTCTTCTTTAATTTAATCAACTTCTCATACAAACTATCTGCACTGCCAACATACAAAACTGATTTTTGAATTATTTTCTTGCCCCTCCTCATAGTCTTGGCTATAAAATAATATCTTTTCTTTCCGTGTTTAAATGATCTTAAATGCATTAGATTTGATATATACCACACTATTTAATATTTTCTATTGTTTATTATCTTATATTTAAGCATACAAAATTAGAATTATAGTATATACTACTTATTTTAAAAGATGGCGCTAATAAGAGCAAAGCAAATAAGAGCAAAAGTAAAAATACTTGATGATATCATCAAGGAATACAAAATAATTAATCCTCAAAAAAGAAGAGATTATGCAAAATATGAGATAGATTTTAAGAGAAGATTAAAAGGAGCAATAAGAAATTTGGATAAATTCATCAGTGAATCAATAAATAATTTGGATTATTTTAGCAAAAATGAAAATAAGCATTCCCTTCCTTTACCGAAGAGAATGAGATTAATTCTTGTCAAAGAATTAAATGAAAAGGGAAATAGAAAGATTGCTAATCTTCTGGATTTGTTCTCAATGATGGACGGGATAAATGTAAGCTATAAAACAGTAGAAAGATTATATTCTGATGATAAAGTTATTCTTGGATTGCATAATTTGTTTATTCTTATTCTTAATAAAAGAGGAATAAAAAATATTAATGCCTGTGGCGATGCCACAGGTTATTCTTTGATAATTTCTAAACATTATTCTTCTTATGTTCAAAAATTAAAGGATAAAGCAAAGGAATCAAAAAATACAAAAAAAGCTTTTGTTTATAAATTTGCATTGATGGATTTAGAAACAAAGATGTATGTTTGTTATGGATCAAGTTTAAAGAGTGAAAAAGAAGCATTTGATAAGGCTATGCAAATGCTATCTAAAATTGATGTTAAAATCAATTCTATTAGATTAGATAGATATTACAGTTTCCCCTGTTATGTAAATCAATTTAAAAATTCAAAAGTTTTTATTATTCCTAGAAAAAATGTTGAGTTATCTAACGGATTTAAGTGGCACGAAACACTTAAAGAATTTTTATTAAATACAATGGAATATTTGAGAGAATATTTTCAGAGAAATAATTCTGAAGCAGGATGGGCTTCGGATAAGAAAATGTTTGGCTGGAAAATCAGCCAAAAAAGAGAAGATAGAATTGATACAGCTCTTTTTTGTAGAGATATATGGCATAATCTATTAAGATTATGATAAATCAATCCTGTCCCAGATTCCCTACAATTAAAAAATTGTTTATAGCTTTATTTAAAATTACCTAAATTTATATTCCTGCATTCAAAGTTATGTTCATTTTGTTTGAAATAATCAGGACATTTCTAAGGTTCTGATGGTTGATAAAATTGACTTTAAGGAGGGGTTGATAAGGGAGAACCTTTGGTTCCCCTTATTATGCGGATGGAAAGATTTAACATCTCAGTATCCTCATTTCTTCGAAATGCGGAAGATAGGATTCGAACCTATGCAAGCACTAAGCTAACACGGCCTAAACGTGTCCCGTTTGACCACTCCGGCACTCCCGCATATTATTTATATTTTTTTCAGGTATTTAAATGTTTAAATTTCTACCTGAATATATTTCCTCCTATATCAACACCAACCATATAAATATTTAAATAATAAAAAAAGATAAAATGTAATGGCTCATCCTCCAGTACTTTATATTGAAAGAGAAAGTGAAGAAGGCAGGAGAGCAATTGAACTAATGAATAATTCGGGAGCAAAATATCAATTATTTAATTTAAGTGAAATGGAAGCATTAGAACAACAGGAAGATGGAAGAGAAATGCCAAGATTGTTAGCCCCTGAAGGAATTTTTGATTCAATAAAAGGTATAGAGGCATATTGTTTGGCATATTGTAAAAATTAAGTTTTTAACAACGTTTTTCTTAGAAGATTTTATATACATTTGATTTGTTTAAAATCTATGCGTCCGTAGCTCAGCCTGGATAGAGCAATGGGGTCCTAACCCGGAGGTCGAAGGTTCAAATCCTTCCGGGCGCGTTTAAGGATTTGAATGGGGAAAGAATATTGTTTTCTTTAAACATCCTATATCTTTTCCTCATTTTAGGCAAGCCCATTGGAATTTTATTTTTTCAAATAAATTTTATTCAATATCAAATTAAAACATATAAATGACTGAAGTATAAATAGTTAGCAGATCAGCAAAATAAAAAGGCGAGGCGAAAGCGCGCACTAATTAAGGCGCGCCCGCAGGCGCGCCTGTCATCAACAATATTTATAAATGAACAAGCCTAAATAATATAATGAAAAAGAGGAATTCAGCAAAGAATATTATTCCTATTGCTCTTGT
>JAGVXO010000032.1:0-6836 GCA_018303755.1 Candidatus Pacearchaeota archaeon | reverse complement strand
GCATGCGGAAACGGATTTTGTGAATATGCTTATGAAGATGTTTCAACCTGCGCGCAGGACTGCAAACCATTAAGGACGCTGAAGTCAAGTGAGATAAATGAGTCAGGGGTTGGCGTTGCAATTTATCAGTTTTACTCATTTATATTCAATTCAGCACGAGTCACTCTTAATGGCCCTGTTTCAGATTCTCTGCCTGGTGAAGACATCTCAAATGACCCATATACCCTTCTTCAAATATCCCATCAATCAGATCTTGAATTTGTGATTAACGAAACTAAAAACATGGGAACAAAATGGGTAAGGGTTGAATTTGACTGGAGTTCCATAGAGTGGCCGAATTATACAATCAGCCCAGGCAATATCCCCTCTCCGCGCAAATTCGATTGGAGATATACAGATTATTTAGTTGAAAATTTTAGCAAAGTAAATATAAGCATACAAGGAGCATTATTCCAAGAATCTACAAATCCCCTTCGTGTAGATTCAAACACCGACGAGATTAATAGAGACACATGGGAGTGCAGAGCTCCAAAAGAAAATCTTTATGTTAGAGACCGCGAAGGGGTGCCAGAAAAGTTTGAAGGAGAAACATATATGGATGCTTGGCTTAGATTTGTCAATGCCTCTGTATCAAGATATAAGGGAAAGATAAATTATTGGAGTGTCGGAATAGAATATCTAAACTACCCTTATTGTCCAGAAGTTAATATAGTTGGAACATCAACAGATGATTATGCAAATCTTCTTTGCAAGACATATGCAATAATTAAAAGAGAAAATCCCGAGGCAACAGTTATATCCAGCGGACTGAATGGAAATATCTTAGATGAAGACTATAAGAAATTTTTTGATAAAGCATATGGCTGTTTTGATGTGCTTGCAATTCATACATATTTAAGAGAAGCAGACGAATATCCTGAAGCTTCTCCTGACAGAGCACTTAATTATGAGGAAAGAATAAACAGATTAAAAGGGCTAATGGCAGAATATGGAGAGGTAAAACCAATATGGGATTCTGAAGTGGGATATTTAAAGCCCGATTCAGGACAACCAGACAGATTTGAAAATGAAGTTGTTCAATCAAAATATACACTAAGGCATTATATCCAAAATCTTGCTCTTGGAATAAACAGAATGAATTATTTTAATTTCGCGATTCCTTATCGCCCCAACTCTGTGGCGTTTGTAAAACATGCCCTAATTTATAATACAATGTCTTGCGGAAATATTGATAGCCCGTGCAATTCTGGCATTAAAAGGCCTGCATTTTATTCATATGGCTATATCGCAAGCATATTTAATAACAAAGTTCAACTAGCCAGTACTTCAACTTCAAGCATTTTATTGAAGAATATTAAAATCCCAGATTATTCTTTATCACAAAATCTGTTAAATAGCCATGAATTGGAAGTTTGGAAAGATATTTCTGTTTCTGACGGAGATATTCTGCTTTTTACAGGATATGCAAATGTAATATCAACTAATAAATTTCATACTCCTGAGTTTCAAATACAGATAATGCAGGGAAATGAGGTAATTAATCTTACAGCCATACGAAGAACTGATGGATTTGAAAAATTTAGCAGGACATTTAATATTTCATCAGGATACACCGGAAATCTTAAAGTAAGAATTCATGCTTTTTATCCAAAAAATGTTGGAGGAAATATTATTGCAAAAGAGATTGAAGCAAGAAAAGTAATTGGCAGTTCTAAAAATATTTCATTCTTTTATTTTCCTTATAATAACACAATAGGGCAGAGCAATGAGTATTATGCATATCTTTTTATTAATAAAGAGGGAAAGTTTATTTATGCTTATTGGGTTGGGATTAAATCTGAAGACAGTTTTCCTGATGTAAAAACGAATATAGAAATAAACAAAGTATTAACTAATCCTGTTCTTGTTAATATGTATACTGGAGAGGTGTGGGATCTTAGAGCTATAAATTATGAAATATCTAATGGAAGGACAATCTTCAAAAATATGCCGCTTCGCGATTATCCTATACTGATTGCTGAAAAAGAGACAATTCCCTTGTAATTTCTTTTGAAACTTGAATTTTTAAACATTCCATAACTGCCCATTATTTTTTCATCTTCAATATCGATTAAAAAATTTAAAGAGTTAATGTTTATTCTGCTAATGCCCCATAATTTTCCATTATTTTGGGTTTGTTCATTGGTGCTTTTTATTTTAAAATAACTTAAATCATTTGAATAATCAATATCTCAAACAGATTAGAAATTTGAAAAAGAATAAATCCGTGAGCGGAGCGAGCTAATATTTTTATGTCTTGTTAACTTGACAGTATCGACTCATAACAGCATTTAAATATATTCTTTAATTTACCTTCTTATGAAATATTCTGAAATATGCGGGGTGTATGAAAAGTTATCTGTGACATCTGGCAGGCTTGAAAAAACAAGCATTGTTTCTGAGTTTATTAAAAAAATTGCAAAGCATGGAAATCCAGAGTGGATTTATCTTTTAAGGGGGCGTGTATTGCCTGATTATGATGTTAGGGAGTTTGGAATTTCACGCCAGATTATAATTAAAACTTTAAGCAAGTCATTCGGAGTTCTGTCTTCTGAAGTATTAAGTGAATTTAATAAAATAGGAGATTTGGGGGAAATTGCAGAAAAATTTGCAGGTAAAAGAAAGCAATCAACATTATTCTCTTCTTCAAGTTTATCAATTGACAAAGTGTTTGATGGATTGATGAAAATTTTCGCTCTTGAAGGAAAAGGAAGTGTGGATAAAAAAGTTTCGGTTGTGTCAGAGATTTTGTCATCTGCCTCTGGAATTGAAGCAAAGTATATTGTCAGAACTTTGCTTGGAGATTTAAGAGTTGGAATTGCTGAGAGTACAATAAAAGATGCAATTGCAGAATCGCTTTTCCCAGAGGATAAAAAATCTTACGCAGAATTAATTGAATCAGCATATGATTTATCAAATGATTATGCAGAAATTTTTGCAGCTGCTGTTAAGGGAAAAAAAGAGATTGAAAAAATATCTATCTCTCCAGGAAAACCAATGAATGTAATGCTGGCAGTTAAGGCAGAGGATATTGAAGATGCATTTAGGATATGCGGAAAACCAGCAGCTATAGAAAATAAATATGACGGATTTAGAGTTGTTATAAGCAAAAAAAATAAAGAAATAAAACTATTTACAAGAAAGCTTGAAGAGGTTACAAGCCAGTTTCCCGATATTATTGAAGTCGTGAAAAAAAACATTTCTGGAGAAAGTTTCATACTTGACAGTGAGGCTGTTGGATATGACCCGAAAACAAAAAAAGTAAAGCCGTTTGAGTCAGTAAGCCAAAGGATTAAACGAAAGCACCATATTGAAAGGCTTGTCAAAGAGCTTCCTGTTGATGTCCATATATTTGATGTGATGTATTATAATGGAAAAAGCGTTATGCATCTCCCGTTTTCTGAAAGAAGAAAAATTATTGAAAAAATAATTCATCCTGAAAAATTAAAAATAAATATTGCAGAGCAAATTATAACTGACAATGAAAAAAGAGCAGAGGAATTTTACAAACAGGCATTAAAAAAAGGAGAAGAGGGGATAATGGTTAAAAGTTTAAGTTCTCCTTACAAGCCAGGAAGAAGAGTCGGGCACATGGTTAAACTAAAGCCATCTTCAAGCGAATTTGATTTAGTTATAACTGGAGCTGAGCATGGAACAGGAAAGCGCGCTGGCTGGCTTACAAGCTATATTGTTGCCTGCGCTTCTGAAAAAGGATTTTTAAATATTGGAAAAGTTTCTTCTGGATTAAAAGAAAAAGAATCAGAAGGCACAACTTACAGGGAAATGACAAAATTATTAAAGCCCTTGATAAAAAGCGAAAAAGGGAGGGTAGTTTATGTAAAGCCAAAGATTGTTGTTTCTGTTACTTATCAAAACATACAGAAATCTCCTTCATATAATTCTGGTTATGCTTTGAGATTTCCAAGGATAACTTTTTATCGGCCTGAAAGAAGCACAAAAGACATTGCAACGCTTGAAGATGTGAAAAAGGCAGTAGTTTGCACCAGTTTCCACAGCTTATAGAAAAATCAAGAAAACCGGTTGCGCAAAGTGAAGATGCAGTAATAGTTGAATATGGAAAAGTTAAAGTGACGACTGAATGATATAATACCTTATGACTGAAAAAGATGTGAAAATAATTAAAGATGTACAAGAAATAAACAGAATAATTGAAGAAAAGATTAAACGCAAGAAGCTTATTTTACTGAATGGTATAAAATTGGTTTATTAAAAAAAGGAATTTCTGAAGAAAGGTTTAATGAAATTTTCTCGCAGTTTGATAAAGTCTATGCAATAGAAATAGAAGAATTAAAGAAAGGAGATTTGGGCTATGAACTATTCTATAAAGTAAGCAATAATACTACAATCTCCATAGGAACAATTCCAAAAGAAAATGAATTGATTATAATTCATTTAATTGAATACAAAAGAAATTTAGATTACAGATTTAAAAAGTTTATGCGGTAATAAGTATTTTTTCTTCAGTCGGAATAGTATATGGAATTTCTTCTATCTTGTTTAAACCTTCCAAAATTATTTGGATAATAAATCCGCCTCTTACCGGTAAAACACTTATTTTAGCGCTATTAAGCATTTTAAGGATATCTGGATTTTTATCTATTGATTTTAAGTATTCGGAAACATTCCTTATCTCTATATTTGCAATTCTATTTTTTGTAGTTATATCCAAAACTAAATTAAGGATATGCACACTGCCATAAACTTGTTCATCAGCTTTAAGATTGTTGAATATCATTAACCTGTCTAAATCTTCATCATACATAAATGTACTTTTCCTTATCATATTCTGTTTTTCCTTAATCAATAATTGAGTAGATTATATTTAAAGTTATCGGGGGTTAGATAATATTATATTACAATGACGCGCCGAAGGCGCGCTTGTTTATTTTGCAAATCTGCTATCCATTTGCACATTGGAATTTATATAATCTAATTGGATGTTAAATAAATTTAATTAAAAATAAAAATAATAAAACCTCAATGAACCAACCTAAAATGTGGAAAAGTTATGGGGTGTTTAAAGAAATTAAACTTGAAATCTCTGGTTTATCAAATCTACTAATCTGTCAAATTCCTCACGAGGCAATGGGCTGAATAGTATTTCACAACTCCTTAATTTAGGATCTCTTCTAAATTGGGTTTGAGAATCTGGATAATTCCAAACAACAGGGGGTATAACTCTCTGTGTATAAGCTCCTGAAAATCTATTCACACTCTGCATTCCAATCCAGCTTCCTGAAATTGCCTGTGCAAGAGTTTCTACATCAGGAGAATCATTTAATAACAAAAAATTATTAAAATATTTCTCTGCCATTTCGCTGAAAGACAAAACTCTTTCCCGCGGAGAAAAATAAGAATAAGTTCTTTCAGAAACATTTAGATCTTCTCTGAAAAAAACCGTGTAATGCGGGCTGGCGACAGCTGTTTCAAAATGATAATTCCTCCTTGGTTTTAATATTCTTGCCCTTGTTAATGCAGCAACGCCCATATTAACTGAAAAAATAAGAGTTATTTAAATATATATGGAGTAAAAAATATTTTAATCAATCCAATAATCCCTTTAGAATTTTAAATATTTCTATGAAATGAATTAAAAAGGAGCGCGCGGTTTTTTTGGATTATAAAAATCACTTAATATTTAGAGTTCTATTTATCTTTATTCAATTCATTTGCAATATAAGAGTTTAAAGTTGGATGATCAAACCTGTAGTATCCGAAAAGTTTTTCCTGTCGACAATATTTGTTTAGTGAATATGAAGCTAAACAAGAGTAAAATAGCCTATATCATCGGAAAAAGGAGACAGGGAATGAGCACATATCAAATCAAAAGGGAAGTTGGTATAAGTGAGAGAAGAGTTAACCAAATCATTTATGAATATAAAAAAACAGGCATTTTGCCTGTTGTGGGCTTCCAGACAGGAAGACCGAAAAAATTCTTAACAGAAGAAGAGAGAAATCTAATTTTAAATGAATTTAATGAAACTCATTTTTCAGCTTCAATCTTAGAAAAAATAATTAAGGAGAAATATTCTATTATAATTAATCATAATAAAATACATGAATTACTTTTGCAAGAAGGATTTGCAAAAGCTATTGGAATGAAAATCAGAAAAAAGAAATGGATTAGATATGAAAGAAAGCACTCTTTAACAGCCGTACATATGGATTGGTATTATGATTCATCAACTGGAAAATGGATTACTGCTGTTTTAGATGATGCATCGAGGATGATTTTAGCTTATGGAGAGTTTGAGCACGCTACTGCTGAAAACACTATTGGTGTGCTCAAACTCGCTTTAGAGTATGGAAAAATCAAGCAAGTAATAACAGACCATGGATCACAATTTACTGCTAATAAATTTGATTCAAAAGGAAATGCTTATTCGCAGTTTGAAGAATTTTGCAAAGAAAATAAAATTAAGCATATCCTTTGCAGAATTAAGCATCCTCAATCAAATGGAAAAATAGAAAGATGGTTTGGATTGTATAAACAAAAAGGAAAGTTCTTTTTTACATTAAAAGAATTTGTTTACTGGTATAACCATATTAAGCCGCATTTAAGTCTAAATTTTGAAGAACTTGAGACACCAGCTCAAGCTTTTGAGAGAAAGTTTAAAAAATGAAGAAACCTAAAAATACAGCGTCAGGAAATAATATCAGGATACTACAGTTGGATGATCAAACCCGAAAATTATATAAACCCTCGGGCCATTAGATTTCAGTAAGTGGACTGAACCAGTAAAACCTTTGTGTATGCAAAGTATCCAGCGTGTATG
>JAGVXO010000031.1 GCA_018303755.1 Candidatus Pacearchaeota archaeon | reverse complement strand
AACAGAAGCTGTTGAATTTTACATCAAAGAATCACAGCAGAAACATTGGTTTTAACCTTAACACGCCCCGTGGCTTTAGCCCGTGGGTAGTTGACATAGAAGATATTTAAAAAAATGTACTCCTGAAGAATTAGCAGCAATACCTACTCTAGATTCTTTACCAGAGTATCATTGGCCAAGAAGAATAGCGGGAACTAAATAAATTTTATCACCAAAATATTTAAATACTATGCATTTCTAAAATAAACGTATTATACAAAGGGGTGTATATATGCTATTACTATCATACAACCTGTTGTATGCGCAAGATATTGCACTAACTGCAATATTATCAATAAAATCATAATAATGCTTAAATAAGATGAGATGTCCATACTGCAGTCATGCTGAAACAAAAGTCACTGATAAAAGAGATGTGAAAGTTTCAACGCGCCGAAGGCGCGAGTGCTTGAAATGCAAAAAAAGATTCACAACTTATGAAAAACTTGAGCCAATTGAAAAATATGTAGTGAAAAAAGACGGGCGCAGAGAATTGTTCAACAGGGACAAGGCATTCCTTGGAATAATAAAAGCCTGCGAAAAGAGAAACATAGGACATGACAAGATTGAATCAATAGTTAATTTAATTGAGGAAAAAATAAAAAATAAAAAAGAGGTTCCGACAAAACAAATAGGTGAAATAATTATGAAAAATCTGAAAAAACTTGACAAGGTAGCATACATAAGATTTGCATCAGTTTACCGCGACTTTGAAGACATTGACGATTTTAAAAAAGCGATAAAGGAGGTGTAAGAATGGATGAAGAATTAAGAACAGAAACAAAACCAAAATGGGATTGGCAAAAAGAGTTAAGAGAAAATACACTTATGAGTGAAGTTCAAAAAAGAATTATAGAAAGACTTCATGATCCTACATTTCGGCCATTCAGGTTAGATCCTTCATTCATTGCTAAATTTGCAAGCAAGAAACCTGCATTTGGATTTAATGGGCTTGGGGAATTTACATACTATAGGACATATTCTAGATCTAAATCAGATGAAACATTAGAGAGATGGCATGAAACTCTTGAAAGAGTAGTAAATGGAACATTTAATATGCAAAAAAGATTTGCCCTTGACAATGGAAGGCCTTGGAATGATTATATGGCAAAAAAGCATGCTGAAGAAATGTATCGCAGAATGTTTGAATTTAAATTTCTACCCCCTGGCAGAGGTTTGTGGGCAATGGGCACAGAAATTACTGAAGAAAGAGGGCTATATGCTGCTTTGAATAACTGCGCTTTTGTCTCTACAGAACAACTTAATGATTTAGATTTAGGATTTTCAAAACCATTCAGATTTTTAAAAGATATGTCTATGATTGGTGTTGGAGTTGGATTTGATACAGAGGGGGCAGGAAAATTGCTTATTCGTGGAACTGATACAAGAAGAACCCCTGAAAAATTTGTTATTCCAGATACAAGAGAGGGTTGGGTTGAATCAGTTGGAAGATTATTAGACAGTCATTTTTTAGGAATTGCCCCTATGGAATTTGATTATGGTTTAATAAGGTCGCATGGCAGAGTAATCAATGGATTTGGAGGCAAATCTGCAGGAGCAGAACCATTAATTGACTTAAATAAAAGTCTTGAACATATTTTAATACAGGCAAAAGGCTCTCCAATTAATTCGACTGCAATTGTTGATATTCAGAACTTAATTGGAAAAGCAGTTGTTGCAGGCAATGTAAGAAGAACTGCTGAAATTGCTTTTGGAAGACCAGAGGATGTAGAGTTTTTAGATTTAAAAAATCCAGAATTATATGCAGAAGAAAATAAGCATCACCGATGGGCAAGCAATAATTCAATAATGGCAGAGGTTGGTATGGATTATTCAGAAATTGCAGAGAGAATAAACCGCAATGGAGAGCCAGGATTAATATGGTTAGATAATATTCAGCATTATGGGAGAATGGCTGACCCAAGAGGAAATTGGGATATTCGCGCTGTTGGGACAAACCCTTGTGTAGAACAATCACTTGAGAGTTATGAAATATGCGACCTTGTTGAAACATTTCCTCACCATCATAACTCCTTTGAAGACTATAAAAGAACATTAAAATATGCCTATATGTATGCAAAAACCGTAACTTTAGGAATGACTCATTGGAAAGAAACAAATCAAGTTCTGCAAAGAAATAGAAGAATAGGAACATCAATGAGTGGAGTGCAACAGCTCGTTGCAAGAATAGGCTTAAATGAAACAATAAATTGGATGGATAAAGGATATCAATGGATAAGAGAATGTGATAAAGAATATAGTCAAAATTGGTTTGCAATTCCAGAATCTATTAAAGTAACTTCAATAAAACCTTCTGGCACTGTAAGTTTGTTGCCCGGAGCAACTCCTGGAATTCACTGGCCTACTGGAGGAGAATATTATTTAAGAAGAATAAATGTTGATAATAGTCATCCATTAGTAACAGTAGCAAAAGAACATGGATATCCAACAGAACTTTCAGTATATGATGATACTGGGAATACAACAGTAATAGAATTTCCAGTGCATATAAAAGAAGGTTTAAGGGCAGAATCCGAAGTGCCAATGTGGGAACAATTGGAAATGGTTGCATTAACTCAAAGATACTGGGCAGATAATCAAGTAAGCGCGACAGTTAAATTTGATAGAAAAAAAGAAGGGCATCAAATAGCTGGAGCATTGCCTTATTTTGCACCACAACTTAAAGGGATAAGCTTTCTCCCTAATGAACATGGGTATGAGCAAGCGCCTTATGAGCCAATTACAAGAGTGCAGTATGAAGAAAGAGTAAGACAATTAAAACCTCTTGATTTTACCAAATATATTCTTAATGGTGCAGAAGGAATTGGAGAAAAATTCTGCAGTGGAGAAACATGCGAACTTCCAAAGAGATAAATTAAAGAGATAAATTAAAATGCCGACGCTAAAATTCAAAAAACTTCGTGAAGATGCAGTAATTCCAAGCTATGCACATCCTGGAGATGCTGGAATGGATTTATGTTCTGCTGAAGATTTTATTTTAGAGCCAAAAAAAAGAAAATTAATAAGCACAGGTTTATCTGTTGAAATTCCTGTTGGTTATGAAATTCAGACACGCCCGCGAAGCGGACTTGCAATAAAAAATGGAATTTCTCTTGTTAATTCTCCTGGGACAATTGATGCAGGTTATAGAGGAGAAATAGGCATAATAATAATCAATCACGGAGAGGAAAATTTTGAGATTAAAAAAGGTGACAGAATTGCGCAAGCAGTAATGAACAAAATTGAAAATGCAGAAATTATAGAAGTTGATAAATTGGGTGATAGTGAAAGAGGTGCAGGCGGATTTGGAAGCACTGGAAAATAGATATTAGGAAATAATAGTTCTTTAAAAGAATGTTTTATTGTATCAATGATGGAAAAAAGAGAGCGCCCTTCGTGGGATGAATTTTTTATGTTAAGCGCGCTGCTTGCAGCAGCGCGTTCAAGCTGTATTTATCTTCAAACAGGTGCAGTAATTATAAAAGACAAAAGAGTAATTGCTTCTGGATATAATGGCGCTCCGCCAGGAATTGAAAATTGCCTGTCTGTTGGATGCAGAAAAAACAGAGAAGGAATTGATTTCGATAAAAAAGGCATGGGTGTATGTAGAGGAGTTCATGCAGAAATAAATGCAATGAACCAGATAGCAAGACAAGAATTAAAAGGCTCTTCAATGTATTCTTTATATTTTCCGTGTTCTGGATGTGCAAAAGCAATTGTTGGAAATGGATTATCTGAATTGATTTATTGCAAAATTTACGAAGAGCCAGAATCATTAACCCAAGAATTATTTGAAGAAGCAAAAATTAATTTAAGAAAATTAACTCTAAATCCTGAAGAATATTTTAAAGTAATGGGAGAAATATTAAATGGAAGATTATCAAAAAGAAGATAGATGGTGCGTTCCATTATGTATAGAATACATTTTAAAGAGAAAAGAAATTGAAACAGATGCTAAAAAAATTGCAGAAGAATTAGAATTAAGAGAGGATGGAATTGATTTTGATTTGGCTATGTTAAATCAATTTTTAAGAAAACACGGATTAACATGCTTCCATAACAGTCCATTTGGAAATCTTGAAACTGATTTACTCTTAAGAGATGAATTAAAACCAGGCAATGATATTTTAGCAGCATATAATTATGCTTATCTTACCGGAGAATTCAGAAATGGAATCATAAGGCATATGTCTGTTGTTTTAAGGCATAACACTTCAGAAGATAAAATTTATTTGTGTGATCCTCCTGATAGAGAATTTGGCGTGGATTTAGTTAGATTAAACAATGCAATGGATTTAAATTACGACAGAAGATTTGGGTTTTATATAGTTGTTCCTAAAGAATAATTTTTATATATAAAGAATCATTAGTTCTTTAAACACATCATACCTTTGCCTTATTTTACATTTTTTCATTGAAATTTTATCTTTATTTCAATTTTAAACAAAAACTCTTGCTAATTTTGTTACATCGGGTTCTGCATCCCAAGATTTTGGCCAGCTGTCCCATTCAGAAGGATATGGAAAATTATCAGTATCATAGCCTAATTCTCTTAATCCTGTTTCAGAAAGGTTAAATCCTTCTCCCTTTCTCTCTGCATCTGATTGTGCAGAGATTAATTTTTTTAATTTTTTGGCCCCAGGGGCTAAAGCATTTTCTAAACCCCAGCTGATATCTTTATAATCTTTCCCTCTTATTGACTCAATTTGCTCTGCAAGATGGTCTTTTTCAAAATAAAGTCCATACAAATGCAATGAACTTGAATGATCTATGTAAGCGCCGAGTTTAATCGGCCTGCTAATCATAGCAGAAATTTTATTCCTTAAAAGCTTCATTAACTCTATTTGTGCAAGATTATTCTCATTCCAAGCTTTTGCTAAATCCCTGCTTCTCCAGTCAGTTTGATAATTTATAACAAGCTCTCCATTACTATTTTCCAAAAATCTTAATTGTCCTCTTTGCCAGCAAGGAGGATCTTCCTGTTCAAGAACAATGTCTTCTCCAGCACGCCAAGTTGTAAACTGATAATCTCTGCCTGTAATTTTTCTTTTTTTATCCCAGTCCGCTTTTATTCTTTGAAATATAAATGGCAGTTGATCAACTATTCTTTCATTATAAGTATATCCCCACCTATCAGGGTGCTGTTCATCTTTTTTCCAGTGATTATGGATTCCATGAGTAACTTCAAGAATGTATTGCATTAATCCTCTACCATCATCATAAACTGCAGGAATTAATATTTTTGGCTCACTGTCTGGATTTTCCACTCGAACGGTAATATCTGCGTCACATCCAAGAGTCATTCCTCTTTGATGTTTTGGAGTTTCAACTCTCGCGCCTAAATCATAGCAGGCAATAATTGATTTGTAAGCTGCTTCTGCAAGATTTTCTGCAGAAATAGAAATTGCAGGAATCTTTCCATCACCTCTTAATTCCATTTGATCATCCATATGGGATTTATCAAAAAAGAGTTTAAAAACTAAATTATTCCGCAAAATATACATCGACTATCCAAAATCCAGCCGACAGCAACATTTTAAAAACATAAAATTCTTCTTTAATTAGGCAATAAATAAGCGCGACGGATTCATAGCTCAATTAAAACCTCCAGCGGGTTTTAATGAATCCAGCAACCTATCAAGTTGCTGAGGTTCACATTCGCTATGGAATATAAAGCGCGACGGATTCATAGCTCAGCCTGGTTAGAGCACTGGCCTTTTAAGCCAGGTGTCGGGGGTTCAAATCCCTCTGGATCCATTTTTTATTTAGGAGATTTGAAAATGTTTTGCTATCATCCCATAATTTTTCCTTATTTCACATCTTTTCAATTTCATTTTAAAATAATTTAAACCAGATAAAAAAATCAATGTACCAAGCAGATTTAGGATTTGCAAAAGATAAAATCTGAGCAAAACGAAGCAAATTAAAAAACAATAAATTTAAAAGCAAAAAACCTCTTATAAAAAAATGGAAAAGAAAAAAATAATCTTTGGAATTATTATTGGAATTATTATAATTGCCACCATTTATTTCTCCGGAATTTTAAAGCCAAATAATCCGTCTGCAACTGAATCAGAAGCAAAATGCCTTGGAGAAAAATCAACTTTTTATTATCTGACAGGGTGCACATTCTGCAAAAAGCAAGAGGCGATGTTTGGAGAAAATTTAAAGTATCTTAATATGGTCGAATGTTCGGAACAGCCGGAAAAATGCGTACTTCTTACAGGAGTTCCTGCATGGAATATAAATGGAAAATTCTATGAAGGAGTTCAGCCAATCAGCAAATTAAAGGAGCTGACTGGATGTTAAAATGACAGATTTAACTCTGCCAATGGTTACTTCGCTTGCAATTGCTGATTCTGTAAATCCATGTGCTCTTGCTGTTCTTTTTATGATTCTAATTTCAATAATGATTTATAATCCAAACAAGAAATCAAAAGTGCTTCTTGCAGGGCTCGCATTTACTTTTTCTGTTTTTTTGATGTATCTTGTTTATGGCGCAGTAATAATAACATTATTCACGAGTGTTAATAATACTTTATCAAGCATAAGTCCGTATATTTACAAAGGGTTTGGAGCTTTTGCAATAATTCTTGGGCTTCTTGGAATAAAAGATTATTTATGGTATAAGCCCGGAACAATTGGAACTGAGATGCCGTTAATGCTCCGCCCAAAAGTAAAAAGAATTTTATCAGAAGTTACATCTATAAAAGGCGCGTGCATTGCAGGAATTTTTGTAACTCTATTTCTTTTGCCATGCACAATAGGGCCGTATCTTATATTCGGAAGCATTATAAGCCAAAATCTAAATCTTGCTGACAAAATAACTGCAATTAAAGATGTATTTCCTTGGCTTCTTTATTACAACTTTATTTTTGTGCTTCCGATGATTGCAATAACTCTGCTTGTTTATTTTGGAATAACAAGTGTTGAAAATGCTCAGCAATGGAAAGACAGAAATATTAAAGTGCTTCATTTAATCGCAGGAATAATCCTGGTAATCCTCGGGATAGCAATGTTTGGCGGATGGGTTTAATTTAATGAAGATATATTGGAAGATGGTTCGCTCTGCTCACATTTAAAATATTTCTCAAATCTAACGCCATTTATACATTGGAATTTAAATTATTTTATTAGTTTAATTTAATTAATGATAAAAAGAAAACCTAATGAAAAAACATTAAATAAGGAAAAAGAATAGTAGTTTAGAAAAATAAAAATATTAAATAATAAAAATGTGATTCACCGCCACATTTTTATACTCTGGATTGTTTAAAAGTTTAGAGATTCAAGAAATTAGAGATTAAAATTACATAAATCAAAAAGGCATAAAATGTAATGAATGTACCTGCTATAAAATTGATTCATTCAAATTTGGAATTGCAGGAGGAATAATGTGCGCGGTATTTGCAGCACTGATAACCTTAGCAGGAATTTACCAAATGTTCCCTGTATGGGCAGTGATTATGCTCGGTACATACGGAGCTTTAGGGTATACTCTATCATGGACAGGAATTTTGATTGGTGCAGTATATGCATTTATTGACGGATTTATTGCGCTGTGGATATTTGCAGGATTATACAATCTGCTAATAAAAAAGTGCTGCAGAAAGAGATAAATTCGGCAATCTGGGAATAATAACTTAAAATCAGTAGTGAAATCTGGTTGAAAGAAATTTGTGCGCAATCCGAAAGATTTAAAAGCCACTTTTTAATAATATTTAGTATTGCAAAGTTGTAAATAAGCTGACTATAAATCCTGTCTGAACTTGCAAAACCTAAACAAGCCAATTCCACCAAAGATGCATATTCTTGAGCCAAAACATTCTAAATTAAATAAAAAAGAAGAAGAAGAGTTATTGATAAAATTAAATGTTTCAAAAAGCCAGCTTCCAAAAATAAAGATTACTGATCCATCAATGCCCGAAAGTGCTGAAATCGGAGATATTATTAAAATTGAAAGAAAAGAGGATGAAGAAACATTTGTATATTACAGGACGGTAATTTAAAATGGGGGCATATAGAGGATTAAAATTAAATCTTGGCGACGAGGAGCATATTATTCTCAGGAAATATCTTGAGGATAATTCACTTGTCGGCTCAAATCTTATTTCTTTTAATAATTTTATAGAAAAGAAAATACAGGAGATAGTCAAAGAAATTTCTGACAGCATAGAAAGCGACGAAGATATTGAAATAAAACTTGGCAACATAAGGATAGAAAAACCAAATGTTATAGAATCTGACGGCTCAACAAGCATAATAACTCCTGCAGAAGCAAGATTAAGAAACCTGACATATTCTGCTCCGCTTTTTCTCGAGATTACAATAAAGCAGGATGGACAGATTGAAAATCAAGAAGTGGAGATTGGAAGAATTCCGATAATGGTAAGAAGCAAAGTTTGCAATCTTTGCGGAATGTCAAAAGAAGATCTTGAAAAACATTATATGGATCCAGAGGATCCGGGCGGATATTTTATAATTAATGGAAATGAAAGGTCAATGGTTATGACAGAAGACTTGGCTGCAAACCAGCCATTTATGGAAAACGTCAAGGATAGGCAAACATTAAGATTATTTTCTTTAAGAGGAGCTTACAGAATTCCAATAACTATCGCTGAATCAAATGATGGAATAATTGAAGTATCATTTTCAAGATTCAAAAATCTTCCTGCAGTTGTACTTATGAAATCTCTTGGAATGCTTAAAGAATCAGATATAGCAAAGTATATTGGAAAAGAAACTGACAGCCTTATTGTAAATCTCTATGAATTTGCAAAAATTTCATCAGCAGAAGAGGCAATGATGGCTATTGCAGAAAAAACTTCTGTTCAGGGGACAAAAAAAGAAATACTTGACAGAATAAAACAAAGATTAGATTCATATTTTCTTCCACATATCGGTCTTGAAAAAGATAAGAGAATGGACAAGGCAATAACTTTGTGCAAACTAATAAAGCAATTTTTAATATTCAAAGAGCATCCTGAATTAACTGTTGATAAAGACCACTACGCAAATAAAAGAGTTCGCCTTTCAGGAGATTTGCTTTCAGATTTGTTCAGGGTTAATCTTAATATTCTTATAAGAGATATAAAATACACTCTTCAAAAAACTCTTAAGAGAAAAAAATTTTATAGTATAAAAACAATCGCAAAATCAACTCTTTTCTCGCACAGGATAAAATCTGCAATTGCAACAGGAAGTTGGATTGGTGAAAAAAAAGGAATTACCCAGAATATGGATAAAACAAATTACATGGCGATAATTTCTCAGCTTCAAAAAGTTTCATCATCATTGCCCGGAGAACAGACAAATTTCCTTGCAAGAACACTTCATCCGACTCATTACGGGAGATTCTGCCCTGTAGAGACACCTGAGGGAACTGAAATAGGACTTAGGAAAAATCTTGCATTAATGAGTATAATTTCAACAAGGATATTAATTGATGAACACCTTCTCATAAAGGAATTTGAAAAATTAGGGCTTTCAAAAGACAGTGGAATGGTTGATGTGTTTTTTAATGGTATTTTTATTGGTTCAATAAATAACTATGCAGATTTTATTTCAGAGATAAAAGAAAGAAGAAGAAAACAAAGTATTCCCTATGAGCTTAGCGTAAGATTTGACAAAAAAATGAATACAATTCTTTTATATGCAGATACAGGAAGAGTATTAAGGCCGGTGATAATTGTTGACAACGGAGTTTCAAGATTAAATGATGCACATTTATCTCTTCTAAAAGAAGGCAAAATGAAGTGGGATGATTTGATAAAAGAAGGATTAGTAGAATACCTTGATGCTTCAGAAGAAGATAATGCGCTTATTGCAGTCAATAAAAATGAATTAACATTAGAGCATACTCATCTTGAAATTGATCCTGTTGCTTCTCTTGGGCCGATAACAAGTATTGTAAGCTTTGGAAATCATGACCAATCGTCAAGATTAATAAGAGGAAGCAAAACACAAAAACAGGGACTCGGACTTTATGCTGCAAATTATCTATGCAGAATTGACACGGATGTTAGCATTCTTCACTATCCTCAGCAGCCGATTGTAAGAAGTTTTGTATATGATGCTCTTAATGCATATCCAGTAGGACAGAATATTGTTGTTGCAGTGATGCCTTATGATGGGTATAATATGGAAGATGCCATTGTAATAAATAAAGCAAGTGTTGACAGGGGATTTGGAAGAAGCACCTATTTCCGTCCTTATAATTCTGTAGAGTTAAATTATGCAGGAGGGCTTGCAGATGAAATAATTGTTCCAACAAAAGATGTTGCCGGCTACAGAACAGAGGACTCATACAAATATCTTGAAGATGATGGAATAACTTATCCAGAAGTAAAGCTTCATTCAGGCGAAGTTGTAATTGGAAAAGTTTCTCCTCCAAAATTCCTTTCAGAAGCAAGAAATATAAGTATTCGGGCAAAAAAAGAAAGCAGTTCTGTAATAAGGCAGGAAGAGCAGGGGACTATTGATGCAGTTTTTATAACTTTAAATGAAGATGGGAACAGAATTGTTCAGGTAAGAACAAGGGACCATAGAATACCAGAACTTGGAGATAAATTTTCAACTGCACACGGACAGAAAGGAGTAATTGGCGCAATTGTTCCTGAAGAAGATATTCCATTTACATCAAGAGGAATAAGGCCTGACTTGATATTTAATCCGCACGGAATTGTGGGAAGAATGACTGTGGGATATCTGCTTGAATTAATAAGCGGAAAAATAGGTTGTTTGAAAGGCAAGATAATGGATGGAACTTCATTTTCAAAAGTAAATGTCAAGGAACTCGAGAGTCAGTTGAGCGAATTAGGATTTAGTTATGATGGAAAAGAGACAATGTATCACGGAGTTACTGGAAAAAAAATGGATGTTAAAATTTACATAGGCAATATGTATTATATGAAACTGAAATATATGGTAAGCAATAAAATGCATGCACGTGCAAGCGGGAAAGTTGCTTTGCTTACAAGACAGCCTATAGAAGGGCGTTCGAGAGGAGGAGCATTAAGATTAGGAGAAATGGAACAGCAGGCATTAGTTGCTCATGGAGCTTCACTGCTATTAAAGGAAAGATATGATTCTGACAAAGTAATAATTCATATATGCTCAAAATGTGGCGGGCTTGGAATAAAAGATAGTTTAAGAAACAAGACCTATTGCCCAATGTGCAATTCTGCGGAAATAGACGATGTAGAAGTTTCATATGCGTTCAAACTTCTCGCAGAAGAATTATTAGGGCTTCATGTCGCAACTAAGTTTGAATTAAAAAACAAATACGAGGAATAAATGGCAAAAATAAGAAAAAAACAAAGAGTAGAATTACCAACATCAGCTGGGGAATCAGGAAGACTTGATGAAGGAGTAGAAAGAGATTATCATAATATAAGTGAAAGGCACTATCCGGAAAGAGATAAATTCTTTTTATGCGGTGGAAATGAAGACCCAACAGTTAATCCAGGAGAACTAACCCCAAAAATAGAATATGATTTTCTACTTGAGCAAATTGCTGATTCAGAATATCCAAGAGGAAGGGGGGGGTTTATATAAAAATGCAGCCAATAAAACAAAGAATAAGCGCGCTGAAATTCTGCCTTCTTAGTCCTGAGCAGATTAAAAAACTTGGCTGTGCAAAGATAATAACTCCAGAATTATATGATATGGATGGATATCCTGTTGATGGGGGGCTTATGGATTTGCGCCTTGGTGCAATTGACCCAGGAGTAAGATGCAGAACATGCGGAGGGCGATTAAAAGAATGTTTAGGACATCCGGGAAGCATTGAACTTGCGCGTCCTGTTGTGCATGTTAAATATGTACCGATGATTTATACATTTTTAAGAAGCTTCTGCAAAGAATGCGGAAAGATTCTCCTTGATGAAAAAAATATAGAAAAACTTGGCGCTGTTAAAAGATTAAAAAAAGCGCAGGATGCAAAAAAATGCCCTTATTGTGATGCTGTTCAGGAAAAAGTCAGAATAGAAAAACCGAGTTCTTTCTTAGTTGGAAAAAGAAGAATATTCCCAACAGAGATAAGAGAGTTGCTTGAAAAAATACCAGACAGCGACTGCAAATTAATTGGAGTTAATCCAGAAACATTCAGGCCAGAATGGGCAATTCTTACAGTTCTTTTAGTTCCTTCTGTTACAGTAAGGCCGAGCATTACACTTGAATCAGGAGAAAGAAGCGAGGATGATTTGACGCATAAACTTGGAGATATAATCCGTTCAAACCAGAGGTTATGGGAAAATCTTAATGCTGGTGCACCTGAAGTTATTATAGATGACTTGTGGGATTTGCTTCAATATCATGTCACAACATTTTTTGACAACACTATTTCAAGAATACCGCCTGCAAGGCACAGAAGCGGACAGCCGTTGAAAACCATAACTGAAAGAATAAAAGGAAAAGAGGGAAGAATAAGGCATAATCTCGCAGGAAAAAGAGTTAATTTTTCATCACGTACTGTAATCTCTCCAGAGCCGTTTATAAAAATAAATGAGGTTGGAATTCCAAAAGAAATAGCAGAAGTTCTTACAGTTAATGAAGAAGTTACAACACTTAATATTGAGTATCTGAGAAAATTAATAATGTCTGACAAATATCCGAGTGCGAATTATATAATACGCCCTGATGGAAGAAGAAAAAAAATAACTCCTGAGCTTAAAAAAGAAATAATAGAAGAGCTGCAATCAGGATATTTTGTTGAGAGGCATCTTCAAGACGGAGATATAGTTCTTTTTAACAGGCATCCGAGCCTTCACAGAGGAAGTTTGATGGCTCATCATGCAAAAATACTTCCTTGCAGAACATTTCGTCTTCACCCTGCAACAGTATTCCCATATAATGCAGATTTTGACGGGGATGAAATGAATATACATGTGCCGCAAACAGAAGAAGCGAGAGCAGAGGCAAGAATTCTTCTTAATGTGAAAAATAATTTGATGAGCCCAAAAAATAATACAAATTTGATAGGGACGCTTGCAGATGCAGTGACAGGAAATTATATGCTAGGAAAATGCGAAATGGAAAAAGAAGACGCCCAGCAGATATTATTCGGCTCTGGAAAAATTGCTCACTTCAGCAAAAATAAAATCCCAGGCAAAGAGGTATTTGTCGAGATACTGCCAAAAATAAGCAAGTCAATATATGATGAAATAATGAAAAGTGATTTAACAGATGAATATACTTTTGGAGTTGAAACTGACAAGGTAACAAAACTCATAGACAAGGAATTGGGAAGAGAAAGTGCCTTTGATACGATTACAAGAGCTTTCTCACTTGGAACAAGATATATTTCTGAAAAAGGATTTACAATATCATTAAATGATTTGAATGTTTCAGAATCAGTTAAAAAAGAAACTGACAGCATTGTAAAACAAGGAGAGGAAAAAGCGCAGAAAATAATTGATTCTTTTAATAATAAAGAGCTTGAGATAATTCCTGGAAAAACACTTGAAGAATCAAGAGAAATAAAAATTCTCCAGGCACTTAATGAGATAAGAACAAAAATTGGAGGTGTTGTAAAAAGTGAATTCCCTAAAAACAACCAGGTTACAAGCATGATTTCATCAGGCGCAGGCGGAAATATACTTAATATAACTCAAATTGCCTGCTCTGTTGGACAGCAGTCATTATGGTCAGAAAGAATTAAATTAGGATATACAGACAGGACTTTGTCTTTTTTCAAAGAAAATGACCTGTCTCCAAAAGCAAGAGGGTTCATATACTCCTCATATATGGAAGGACTGAAGCCGCATGAATTTTTCTTTAATGCAATAACAGGAAGAGACGGACTTATGGATACTGCGCTTAGAACTCCAAAATCCGGATATTTATACAGAAGACTTGCAAATGCACTTCAGGATTTAAGAATTGAATATGACAGCACAGTAAGAGATGCAATAGGACAAATAATTCAATTTAAATACGGAGATGACGGACTTGATGTTTCAAAGATTCATTTGAAAGAACAAATATCTCCTGGAGAGGCGATAGGAATAATTACTGCGCAGAGTTTTGGAGAACCATCAACACAAATGGCGCTTAATGTATTCCACTTTGCAGGAGTTCAGGAAATGCAGATAACTCTTGGACTTCCGAGACTTATTGAAATATTTGACGCAAGAAAAACTCCATCAACACCTGCTATGGAAATTCATCTTGATAAAGAGCATAATGAAGAAAAAGACGCGAAAATAATTGCTGAGAAAATAAAAGAGATAAAGCTGAAAGAGATAATGTCAGAAGCGAGCATAAACTTCTCTGATAAAAAAATAGAGCTAAAGATAAATTCAAAAGCAATAAAGCAGACTCATATGTCACTTAATGTTATAGCTGAAAAAATAAAGGTTAAAGGAATAAAATTTATCGTAAAAGAAGATTCTATAACTATAAGCTCTCCGGATATGAATTTCAAGGAGCTTTATAAATTCAAGGAAAAAATGAAGGATACAATAATCTCTGGAGTAAAAGGAATAAAACAAGTTCTGATAGTAAAACGCGACAGGAATTATGTTATACTGACTTCTGGTTCAAATCTTAAAGAAGTTCTTGAAGTAAAAGGTGTAAACAGAGAGAGGACAATGACAAATAATATTTATGAAGTCGCAGAGATATTTGGAATAGAAGTTGCAAGACAGGCAATAATAAACGAGATTTACAAAGTTATAAACTCGCAGGGATTGGATATTGATAAGAGGCATTTGAAACTTGTTGCAGATGCAATGACTGTTGATGGAGAAATTCGAGGAATGACAAGAATGGGAATAATTGCAAAGAAAAGCAGCATACTTGCAAAAGCAAGTTTTGAGACTCCAATAAAGCATTTTGTAAATGCAACAATAAAAGGAAGCAAGGACGAACTTCTTAGTGTCATAGAAAACATAATTCTTAATCAGCCAGTGCCTATTGGAACAGGACTTCCCGGGCTAATGGTTGAAATAACTGGGCCGCTTGGAGGCAAAGTTATTGAAAAAGCCGTTGAGAAAAAGAAGAAGTGATTTTTTAATTGTCAGGTTAAAGTTAAAATAGTTTTCTACTCAACTTTCTCTAAATAAGCAATATTTTTATTTAAACCTATAAACAAATCAAAATTATTATTTTCCAAAAAATCCATCCCAATTAATGTTGGAATTCTAGTAGCATTATTAAGCTTTTCTTGACCTTCATTTCTAATTCTTGGAACATCTGCTATTAAAATGGGCATTGAAAGATTACTTAGTTTTTCATCTGAATTGTGCAAAGAAAAAGTAAAGTCTTTAATCAATAAAACCGGAGTTTTGCCTTTTCCAAGCCCAGTCAAAGGAGTTGCACTTTCAAAATTCGTGAATGGAATATTTAATCTAATAGCATCTCCAGCAGAAAGAATTGTTTTTGGAGCGCCAGTATCAATCACTAACTCAATTCTTCCAAAAGATCTCGGCTGTCTTGAAAATAAAGGGAGAATTATTCTTATAGAACCATCAATTTTTCTTATCTCTAAATTGAACCTCATTTTAATAAAGAATAATTTCGTCTTTGGCTGGGATATATTGGACAAGAACTTGAGAAGGATTAATGCCTTTTTGTTTAACTTCTTCTATCAGCATCTCAAAATTATCTCCAACAGCAACAACTTGTCTATCTTTAACAGCTATAAATTTTTTCGCATATCTCTGGCTAAACTCCTCAACTTTTTCAGAGATAAAATTGGAGTCAGATTCTAATTCTTTAAACTCAATAATAATTTGTTGTTCTGTCATATTTTATAGAAGCTATAATGACTTATAAAATTATCGGAAAGCATCCGGCAACCTTTCGATTACCCGGGATCATACTCACAATCATAAGATTGCTAATTGTAATAGATGACGTGGATTTATAAGCTTTTTGTGTTTTCATTTTTTTGTTTTTATATAATAAATTAGAAACAACATTGGATGTTAAAAATGTTTGTTAACAAGAGGGGAATTTAGTGCGGATTTGCACTAATCACCATAAATTTCAATCCTCTTCCATAAATCTCGGATACTTTTGAAATGCGGTTCTAAAAAAATTGTAAATTAATCTTCCAAAACCAAATCTAACTTTTGGGGTAGGTTCAAATTTACGCGTATCCTTTTGATCTTCTTCAGATTCAAATCTAGATTTACTAAAAGTACCTGTTCTATATGCAAAGACTGTTTCTATGCATTTTTCTTGATTTGCTTCATCTTCTAAATGTGCACTGCAATCCATATTATCTAATAAATTTTTGGGATTATAAATATTTATGCAATCTCGTTAATCCATAAAAATTTGTGCTAATTGTTCTTCTTCTGTAGGGATTAGCGACAAAGGAGGAAGTAATGCCAATTCTTCTTTTGCAACTGTCTGATAATTCTTTCCACTATCTTTTTCATCATACAGAAAGGCATTAGAAAACTCTGAAGCAAGTACCTGAAGAACCTTTCTTGCTAAATCTTTGTCTTCCATTTCTCTATAATCGCGGGTATATCCAATAGCATAACCCTCAACTCTTTTCCATTCATGTTCATGTATCATCCCAGTCATAAGATATTTTGGGGTTGAAAAAATCCTAGCAATAATCTTTACTCCTTCTCTTTCTTTTCTAGCAAGATAATCTATTGCTTTTATTCTTATTTTTGGGTCTTGACTATGACATGCTAATTCAAATAAAGCATTAGTTCTTACATTACAAGATTCTAATAATTTATCTCTACCTGCATCAGGCTCTAATGCATCAACATCCTCAATATGCTGTGCTAAATATCCTCGAGATTTTCCTACCAGTTTAGCATATCCTCTGTGGTCTCCTAGCATAGGTACTCCTGCTCTCCATCTCTCCATATCATCTGGATGAACAAATCTAAAGACTTCTATGAGTCTATTACTTTCTAGCTGGGCTTCTAATATTCTATCAAAAGCCCTATCAATTGCTGCAGGATTTATACTTTCAAGATAAATTAGATTAATCGCATGGCAAACATCTGCTTCATCTCCAAGATATTTGTCAACAGCCATAACTGCTATTTCTTGATCCTTTCCCTGAATCATTTCTTTTAAAAGCTCTCTTCTCTTTTCATTATCACTTATTTGAGATATATATTCTAATCCTCTTTTTCTTACTTCCGGATGTTGAGCACTCCTTGTTATATCGGCTAAACTATCAACTATTTTTGTATACCCTGATTTAAGGCTACCAAGATCATAAACCGGAGCATGAATCCAAACATCCCAACCCATATCCCAAATAGTTTCAAGTGAGGGAATAGCTAAGGATAAACTTCCTTCTTTAGCAATTATTTCAGCAATATGAACTTTTGAAGTATTACTTTCTAATTCAGAAAATCTTTGTTCTAAAGGTTCTATTGTCTCAATATATTTTTTTCTGACTTGTTCCCTTCTTGTTCTTTCATCGGGTTTATCCTCGAAAGCTGGATAAAAACCAGAATTTAGTGCCATTGCCATATAAGCCTGTTCCTGCAAATCTTGAGTAGAAGCAATAACTTCTAGAGCAGTATTGGGATTACTCCTGACATCCCTAGTTAAATCAGAGTGAAGTTTTTGAGCAGGTTTATAATCTACACTTTTTTCTGGAAAATTTCTAAGAAGATTTACCCTTGCGCAGATTCTTTTTAAAGACTCTTCTGAACCTAAATCTGCTATCCATGTACTTGCCTGACCAGAAAGATTACCTGCTTTCTCCATAGGCAAGAGAGCATAAGACACTTCTTAAAGATTATTATAATGTGACATAAAAAACAAATTAATTTAATTATACACTAAAACATCTTTTCTTGGGGTCTTATGCCCTAAGTTTAGAGTTAGAGGAATAGGCACATTGACTTCCTTTCCATCTTTCTTAAAAACTATCATGAGTAAAACATAAACATGATTTGTTTTATAATTAACAGACATTTTAATATTCTGTATCTTTTTTAATACCTCTTTAGATACTCCTAGATTATCACTAGCATCCATAATCTCAATGCCACAAATAAGATTACTATGGCTTACATCTAAAACGAATTCTCCAATATCTAAAGAAAACTTTACTTTTTCTTCATTAGATATAAATAATATATCGTTATCTAAGTCATAATCTATTGTTTTAATTTGTCCTGCCATTTTTTACTAGTATTCCAAGCGCTCATTACTTTTAAAGCTTTTTTAATTTATATGAAGAATAAAAGAAAAATTAAAAAATGTTGAATAAGGGAAAAGAATGGGATGTTAGCAAAATAAATATTCGTATAGAAATACATACCTTTAAAACTGCTTTTTAATATCAGTATTTATGGAAAAGTTCAAAGCATTGCATTTAAGTGAAGGTCTTTTAGAGACAATTAAACATTTAGGATTTACTGTGCCTACTGAAGTGCAGGAGAAAACTATTCCTCTTCTGCTCGCAAATAAAGATGTTATAGGCAGTTCTGCAACTGGCTCTGGAAAAACTTTGGCTTTTGGAGCAGGCATTATAGAAAAGATGAAGAGAGGGTATGGCATCCAAGCGCTTATTTTAACACCTACGAGAGAATTAGCTGAACAGGTAACCCAGGCACTAAGAAAATTTTCAAAGTTTAAAGGATTAAATGTAAAGGCAATATACGGGGGAGTTTCAATTGGAAACCAAATAAAAGAATTAAAAGATGCAGATATTGTTGTCGGCACTCCTGGCAGGATTTTAGATCATTTAGAAAGAAGAACTTTAAGATTAAGCAATGTAAAATTTCTTGTTTTAGATGAAGCAGACAGGATGCTGGATATGGGGTTTATAAAAGATGTTGAAAATATTATTGAGCAATGCCCAAATGAAAGACAAACGAGCTTGTTTTCAGCCACAATTTCCAAAGAAATCGGCCAAATAGCCAGAAAATATATGAAAAATCCTGTTATTGTTTCTGCAGAAAATCAGGTTGATCCATCTAAATTATATCAGGTATATTACGATGTTCCCCAAGAGCTAAAGTTTTCTCTTTTAGTGCATTTATTGAAACTGGAAAAGAATGGAGTGGTAATGGTATTTTGCAACACCCGAAGAAATGTCGATCGTATAACGCGATATCTTTACCAACATGGTGTTGATGCTCTCGCTATTCACGGCGGTTTTTCACAAAATAAACGCAATGATACCTTGCAGGCATTTCATTCACGTGATGCTTTAATTTTAATTTGTACTGATGTTGCATCAAGAGGACTGGACATCAAAGATATTTCGCACATATATAATTTTGATTTGCCAAATAGTGCCGATGATTATATTCATAGAATTGGCAGAACAGCAAGAGAGGGAAAAAATGGAATTGCCATAAGTTTTGTTTCTGGCGGAGAGCATACTGAATTTAGAAATATTTGCAGAGAAAAATCCCTGAACATAGAAAAACTGCCTATTCCAAATGTGAATGTATTGCCTGTTAAAATAAGCGCTCCTTCTAAAGGAAGGGGCTTTGTGCGCCGAGGGGGCGGAAGAAGAAACATGGGGCATTATAAGGAAAACAAGCCCTTTGGCTCAAGAAGACGGCATCATGGAAAAAGCAGGAGAGATTAGGTAAGAGATGGGGAAATAATTTTCTATCCATTTTGAGAATTGAAATAAGTATATAAATATTAAAAGTATTAATAAAGCATGAAAAACGATGAGAAATTAGATGAAAAAATATGGATAAATCAAATTATCAATCGCAAAAAATAGGTATTGATACAAACATTCTTGTGAACATGATTGTAAAAGAGGTTAATATGTTTAAATTTAGGAAGAAGGAATTCTCACCTTTCGACTCTCTTTATTATGCAATGAGAACAAAATATGAATTCAAGGGAGTTATATTAAACAGATATGGTTTTAATAAAAAAGAGAAAAATAAGCTTTGGAGAAGAGCCAAAAAAGCACTAGAATTAAAACCGATAGCTATCGGGAATAGGAATATCTCGGAATATTTAGAGAGAGTCAGGAAAGCAAATACAATTTTAGTAAGACAAGAGCACTCCGATAAGTATAAGATTAATTATAAAATAGGGGGAGAGGATATTGAAATTATCGCCAATTATTTAAAAGGGGGAATTGGTGGTATATATACTTCAGATATTGCTTTTTATGAAACTTGCAAAATACTTGGATTAAAATCTAATTTAATCCGTATGTTTGATTATGCCAATATGTCTAAGTAATAAAATCTATCTAAAAAATGCTAGAATGATGAACCACTCACAGCGAAATCCGTATGAAATACAACGTTTTTTCATTTTGACAGAATACTTAAAGTTACAATATCTCTCTTTATCAAATGGAAAAGAAAAAAGAGCGAGTTGAGATTTTTATTGATGCGGGTAATTTTCATCATAGCACAAAAAATGCTAGAAAGAGGGGATTTGAAGTAGACCTAAGGAAAATAATAAATGAGCTATCTGGTGACAGAGAAGTAAAGACTTTTTATTACATCGGTTTGCTTGATCCTGATTATAATCTAGAAAAATACGAAGAACAGAAACAACTTATTGAAAACTTAAAGAAGATTAACAACTTTAAGGTTGTCCTGTGTGATATGAGAAAAACTAAAATTGGTAATGAAGTTAAATATGAAATCAAAGGAGATGACATTTACCTAGCGCACGATTTGTTATTAGGAGCTTTTGATAATTTGTATGAAGTTGCAATTATTGTTAGCGGGGATGCTGACTTTATTCCTGTCATAAATACATTGAGAAAGAGATTCAAGAAAAAGATAGGAAATGCTTATTTCAGAAGAACTTCTTCTTTCAAATTAAGGAAGGCTTGCGATTTTTCTGTGAACCTTAACAAGCTAATTAGAAGATTAAATGCCAAGAAAGAATAAAGAAGCGTCAGTGCCATCCGAAGACGGCACCTCGCAGTTATTATATTCTATATTTCTAAGTTTATAAGCTTTTCGCGAAGCGTCCGGCAACCCATTCCGATCACCGGGAATCATACTCACAATCAAAAGATTGCTGATAGTAGTAAGAGATTGAATATTAAAAAGATTACTAATCATACATTGTCTTACAAACCAGGTTCTTTTTCTTAACTTCTGTTACCATTTTAATCATCTTTGTTGAGCATTAAAACAAACCTCTTGCCCAACCAATTTTTTTTGTAAAAACATCTATTGTGCCTTTAGAACATCCTTTTTTTAATTCGCCATTATTATTACCTTGTTTTAATGATAAAATCTGCTCACAACTACAGCCATAAACTATTTGCCCCTCTTCAGTATTTGGACATTTGTCTTCTGAATCTGTAACTCCGTCGTTGTCTGAGTCTTGAACTTCAATATAAATTAAAGGAAGATAATCTCCTTCGCCAATAGGAAAACTACCATAAGCATTGTAAGGAAGTTCTGTATCTCCTATTCCATCAATGCTGTCTAAATCTTCTCCCTTATAGCCATTCCAGTCATAGCTATTCCAATAATTTCCTCCAAGGTAAGGCCCCCCAATTATATTAGTGCCTAAAGTTTTTGTAATATTCCAAAAGTTTCCTCCATTTGAATCTTGTGCATTAAATGCACTATTATTTTCAAAATAATTGTTATAAGCTAAATTATTTGTTGCAGAATTATGATTACCAGGGTCTATTCTTATTCCATTGATATTAGAAATTATTATATTTTCAGTAATAATGTTTTCTCTACTATCGATGATATTTATTCCTTTAAGATTCGAATGAAGTATATTCCCTTTAATTAAATTATTCTTTGCACCAAGATAAATTTTTATTCCTGCAGACCACCAATCAGCACTAAATCCAGAAATATCATTATTAATTATTTTATTATTTTCTGCTCCTTCATTGTATATAGATATGCCTGCCAAATCATCTACTCCAAAAGTTCCAATTATTGTATTATTGAGTATATTATTATTTTTGTTTGTATCTTGAGACGCCAATGTTATTCCCGTTTTAAATCCCCGAATAATACAATTCTGAATTGTTGAGCCCTCAGAAGCCCAAATTCCCACAGATGATTGATGAACATCATCTCGGATAATTTTATAGTTTGCGCAATCAAGTATTGCGCCATCTCTAACCCTTAGTGCTAAGGTAGATGTTGCATTAGTGCAGTTTAAATCCTCTGCCATAATAGTATTTCCTGTAATTGTATCACCACATTCAAGAGCAAGGACAGGATAAACCATTAAAATAAGAATACTAAATATAAAGAATAGTTTTCCTTTGTTTAACATAACTGTATAGATAAAATAGTTATTTATAAGTTTATCTGGGATTGCTTATAAGCCACGATGCAGGGCGTTCCCATACATAAAACACGCCCTGACCGGGAATCGAACCCGGGACTCGTCCGCGACAGGGACGTATTTTAGCCACTAAACTACCAAGGCAAATCTGTGAAATTCTAAGATTATTTCTGTTTTTAAATGTTGCTTTGGCTCGCCCATATTTGATTTATTCTGCAAATCTGATACTCGTTTATGCATTGGTTCTTTATTTGTGCGCCTTCGGCGCCTGTTTACTATTTTTTAAATCCCTTACCCATTGGCAGATTGGAATTTAAACAATCATGATAAAATATTGGTGATTAGGTAGAATCCGCACTAAACTGCCCTCCTTATGCATATATTCACCAATAACTTATAAACATTTTCATTTCTATGATTAAACCTAAATTCCATTTCTTTTACATAGAATGGATAGTTCTGTTTATCAATTCCATGATACTTATGAAATCTTTCTTTAGCAAAGCTCCAGAAGCCTTCTATACCATTAATATGATTATGATTGACATCAACTAATTCTTTATCATGCTCAATAATATTATGCTTTCCAAATTGATGTAAACTCGCATAACTTTTCCATCCATCAGTGTAAAATACAGAACCCTTTAAAGTTTTATTTTGTATTTCGTTCATCAATGTTTCAGCAGAAACATTTTCAACAATATTTGTGTAAATCTTGCCTTTTCTCTCGAGGATTCCAAAAACTATCGCTTTGTTCTTTGCTCCCCTGCCCCTTGTTCCTTTTCTTTTTCCGCCAAAATAACTTTCATCGATTTCTATTTCTCCATTTAATTTTTTTGCTTCTTGATTGCAGTACGCTGCAATCTTTTTTCTGAATTGCATAAATCTATCTTGAATGGTTTTATAGTTCAACTCTAATTCATTCGCTGTCTTTCTGGCAGAGATTTCCAAGTAAAAATAATAAAGAACCATCATGTCAGTTCTAAGCTTTTGAATTGAATAATATTTATTGCATTGTTTACATTTTATTCTATTATCTTTCAACCTATAAATCTGGTTTTTATCACAGAATATACACTTTCTACCTAAAAAATATCTGTCTGACAATACTCTTTTCATTTATGTAGTCGTAGTTTAGCTAATTTTTAAGCCTTTTTGGTGCGAAAAGTACTCAATCACCAATATTAATGTTCTAAATCGGGCTAAATATGAATGGGATAT
>JAGVXO010000024.1 GCA_018303755.1 Candidatus Pacearchaeota archaeon | reverse complement strand
TTCTAGAATTAATATATTACTAAAGCTTGCCAACATGAAAGCTGAAATTCACTCACCACTAAAGTAGAGCAGTTTTCTTTCAGCAGGCAAGCTTATAAATCTTGTTTATTTGGCTTATTCTTTTCTCAAATCTCTAATCTATCGATATAATAACAATTTATATTTTTTAATAGGAATACTGAATCAATTTATTGATATTAAAAATTAAAATAATGAATTTTCAATTAAAAGATGTAAAGTAAGGAAAAGGAATGTGGTGTTAGAAAAATAGCTATTTGCCCTAAATTAAAATTAACTTTTAAAAAGATAGTATCCTAATATCTTGACATTATCGCGTTTTCAATAACTTTATAAATTGCTTAATATATAATATATCAAGAGGTAAAATGAAAGCATCTGGCAAAAATAACCCTATGGTGGCAACTCAGTCAAATTCTAAAAAAATGTCAAGAGATGACTTAGATCAGCTGATTGTTGAAAATTTTGTAACTTTGCAGAAAGTGCTTACAAATCTTGCTGGAAAATTTGATAATCTCTCAGAGCAGATATCAAAACTGCTTAGTCTTTTTGAAATATCTGCCAAGTCATTTGCAGAAAAATACAGCGAAGGTGGAGCATCAAAGGAAGACAAAGAATTCCTTGATAAGCTTAATAAGTTGCTCGACCAGAACAAACTGATTGCAAAGGGGCTTACAATGATGGAAGAAAGAGTCAGGGAAAGAATAAAAACAGATATATCTCCTGCGTCGCAACAGCCCCCACAATTCAGGCCTGCGCCAATGTTCCCTCAAAACAGGATTAATCAAGATATTGTACAACCAGGAATGATGAAGTCAAAACAGCTTTCAGAAATTTAAATAATATTTCTTAAAAATGGAGCAGAATATTTTATTTCTAAAAGAATTCACAAAAGAGCTCGTGAGAACATATAAAAAAGAGTATAAAATTCCGACAGAAATTCCGCAGGATTATTTCATTCAAAAATCAGAAGAGTATTATATTAAAGAAGAATTTAAACCATCTATCAAATCAGAATCAATTTTAAATAAACCAACAAATAAAACAAATACTAATTTTAAGATAAAATCAAATATAAATGCAAAAGAAACAGGTTTTCAAAGGCAGGTTGCTCCAAAAATTAGTCCATCTGCAAATCAATCCTCATATTCTGAAAAGAGCCCAAATGAAACAATAAGCCAGATTTTGAAAGATGGAGGGGTTATAGGAATTGAATGTCCTGGGCCTGGCAGGTTTTTAATAATAAGAAGATTTGACAGAGCGCTTATTTCAAAAATCAGCTTCAGCAAACAGGATATTAATGGGGTTATTGAAAATTTTTCACAGCAGGCACGCATACCGAGAATAGGGGGAATTTTCAGGGCAATTATCGGCAATATAACTTTAAATGCAGTTGATGCAGATTTCGCAGGCCCGAAATTTCTGATAACGCGCGTAATGCCTATAAGAAGGTTTTAAAATTACAACTCTCTATCAATCTTCTCCTTTATTTTCTGCCCTTTTTTACTAATTCTGTAAAATCTATTTCTTACTTCATTAGGGGTCAAGCACTCGATTAATTGTCTTTCTAATAATTCAATAAGAATATTACTTACAAACCCAATATTTATGTTTAATTCTTTAGCCAATTGAGTTGGTGTTTTCGGTTTGTCTAATATCCAGAAAACCGCCTTCCTGTTTTTATTCCTTACTATAAAACTAATATCGTCCCAATCAGTCATAAGAAGAAATGTTTATAAAGTATTAAATGGTTATACGAGTAATATACGAGTTATGTTAAAATGAGGATAAAAAAGCCATTTCTTTTTATAGGAATAATTCTTGGAATTTTTCTTATAAGTTTTGTTTCTGCTGTATCTACTGTACAAATCTGCCAAATTTATGATGATTTTTCTTCAGAAACATTAAATACAAGCAAATGGGAAGAAGGATTTTCAAGAAGTGGAGGAGCAGGATGGATTGATGAACATTATTTAAATGTTGAAAACCAAAAGTATCACACTGCGCAATTATCTCAAGCAGATATGGGAGTTGAATTAAAATCATTAAGAACAATTCAAACAGGAGAGACATTAGAATTTGATTTAAGTTATAATTCTGGGAGTGGTAATCATTGGGGTTGTATTTTCTGGGATGAAACTTCAACTTGGTCAGATGGATTAAGCTGTGTTGGAAATTGGAATGAAGTTAATTCTCAACCGGGGATATTTGGAACTTACCATATAAAAGGGGAATACGAAGAAAATGAAATTAATGGAGAAATGACTTTGCCAAATGGTTCAATAATACCATTGACTTATTTAAATATACAAGCACCTTATACTTTCTCTTTTGTAACAAGAACAGGGCATAATGGTTTAGTCAATATAGATTATGACAATGTCAAAATATGTTCTGGAGTGCCATTAACCTTAGAAGAAAGGGTTAGTTTATTAGAAAGCAAAGTTGAAAATTTAACATCAAGAGTAAATATTCTTGAAACTTTAGTAAATACAATTAAAGGATATTTCTGGTTTATGCCTAATGATATTAAAAAGAAGATTTTATGTGGCACTCTTAATCAAACAGGCGAAACCACCATTACAAATTTGGGATTAAACTGCGAGATGGTATATAGACCATTAACAAATAAGTATGTTTGCGCTTGCAGATATCCATAAAATTAAGGCAAAATAATAAATAAAAATAAATCTTCAATTTAAAAGATATGAAATAAGGCAAAATTATGGGATGTTTAAAGAAGGAATATTGTGCTCGCTCGGCTTCGCCTCGCTCTGCTCACAATTGCACTCATTGTATAAGCTACTTTAGCTTGTGCAATCGCTCGCCTACTAATCTTGCTTCGCTTTGCTCAGTTGTTTTATTCTGCAAATCCTCAATCCATTTGTACATGGGTTCATTGGATTTTAATTATAGCAACTGACTTAAATAATTCCCCAAATTGTCAGTTGATATATTCGAGAGAACAAAAAACTATGGGGGATATTTTGGTCTCTCGCTATAGCATGTTAAAATAAAAAGCAGAATTAAAAAATAAATCTATCCCAAAAGCGCCTGAGCTCTTTTCTGAAGTTCTTTCGCAAGCTCTGCTTTTTTCACTTCCATTTTTCTGTCCTCTTCTTGCTTGTATAATTTAATTCTTTCTTCAAAACTTTTTTCAAGATTTTTTCTTATTATCTGCTCGCGCGCTTTTATCTCCTCAATCATCTGATTATGCGCGCGCTCTGCAAATTCTTTCTGAATCTTCAGTCTTTCATTTTTTAGTTTTTCCTCTTCGCTCTTCCTGAAAATAGAAAATCTATCAGCAAGTTTTCCTTCCTGAAAATAGAAAATCTATCAGCAAGTTTTCTTTTTTCTGCAGATATATCCAATGCCCTTGCTCTTTCTGATTCCAAAACGCTTTTTTCTTTCAGTGCAATTGCATTCGCCCTCGATTTATACTTTTCATTAAGTTCATTCAGCTTGGATTTTAATTTCTTTTCCTGCTCTTCAACTGCCTCTTTTGCCCTCGAAACAAAATCCCTTTTTACAGAATTATGTATTTCTCTTTCCTTGAGCTGAACCGCTCTTGCAAGGCGCTCATTAAACTCATTTTTCATCCTTTTTCTGAGCATAATGCGCTCTCTTAATGAGCCCTTATTTAATTCCCCTGATAATTTTCTTCTCTTCTCTTCAAATTCTTTTTCAAGCTTTTGTTTTTCATTAATAACATGATTTTTAAGTTCATTGTCAAATCTTTCGCCAAACGCTTTTTTTAACTTTTCTGTCAGTGATTCAATTTCATTTTTATGTTTTTGCATAAGAATGCTATGTTCCCTTTGATGGTTAAGCATTTCTTCATGCTTTATTTTTGACTGTGCAAGTATCAATCCCCTATTCCTCTCTCTTTGATTTACAGCAAGCTGTATTATTTTTTGTTTATTCTGCTCAAGTTCATATTTTTTCTCTGATAGGTTTTCTTTTAGAGTTGTATTAATCTTTTGTTCATGAACAAATGCGCGATTCAAAGATTCAACTCTCTTTTCAAACTCTCTCTTCTGTTTATCCCCCTGCTCTGTAAGCATTGAAGCAAGGCGCAAATTAAACTTAGCTTTCATTTCTGCAGAAACCTCTTTTCTGTAATTATTGAATGAACTGATAATCTCATTATGCGCTTTTTCTGAAAGCTCTTTTTTTAATTTCTGCTTAAATTTTTCTGCCTGTGTTTTTTCGTCGCGCTTCTGCTTGTCAAGTTCTGCTAATTTTAATTCAAATATTTTTTGGTTATTATGCTTCTGCTTCTCAAGATAATCCATTTCTTTTGTAAGAGATTCATGCTCTTTTGATTTTTCAAAATCTGCCCTGTTCAACTTCTCTTTTAATCTTTTTTCAAGAGCAAGCTTCTGATTTCCAATCCTTTTCAAATTGCCTGCAAAAGAGATTCTTATTCCATCTTCCTCCTTTTTAATCCTCTCTTTATACCTGCTTATTTCTGTTGTAAAATGCTTTTTCGACTTTTCTTCAAGAAGCTTCTTCTGCCTTTCAAACTCCTGATGATACTTCTGTTTTATTTTTGAGACATAGTTATAATCAAACTTTGCCCTTTCTTCTTCAAACCTTTTTCGCAATTCTATTGAAAATCTCTTTCTAACTTCTCTATGCAAGTCAGCATCAACCTCTTCATGATATTTCATTTCCAGTTCTTCCTTTTTTTTCTGATATTCTTCCTCGAGCTTTCTTTCAATATCTTTATATTCAACCTCAAGCTCTCTTCTCCTGATAGAAATCTCTTTTTGAAGATCCTCGTTCAGCTCTTTTTCTTTGTTTTTCACTTTCTGCGATAAATCAAGTTTCAACTCTTGCAAAAAATTCTGAAAGCCCTCATAAATAGCAAGCACTGTCCCAGAATCTGTTTTTTCTTTCTTCTTATCACTCTCGTTAATTTTAAATTTAATATTCTTCATCTCTTTCCTAAGCTGCTCGCTGGTATCTTCAATAGTACTCTCAATATTTTCAACTTTTTTCTCTATTTTTTTCACAGGAGATTGTTTTTTTACGAGATGTTTTTTAAAAATCATCTCCCTTAAATCACCGAACTGCTTGGTTATCTGATTGACAGAATTCGTGTCCTTAAGCCGAGATTTTATCAATGCGGCTTCTTTTTCAAAATCTCTTGTCAGCCCTTTGGATTCAAGAAAATTAATTTCTCTTTTTATTTCCTCCAGTTTGTTTATCTTTGACTGAAAAGAATAAAAATCATTTTTAAGTTTATCCTCGCTAATCTTTGATTTTTTTGCGTGTTTTTTCATTTTCTACCCTCTTTTTAAAAATACCTGATTTTACCCCCATATTCCCATAAATAATTAGACATCTTTATTTTTATAGGTTTTGGTTTTATTTCAGTGGATTTTTTCCTTCATGAGTATCAAGCTCTTTCTGAAGTTTTACTGTATCATAATAGCCCCTTGCGTGCCATTCTTTCAGCTTATTTCTTAATTCCTTTATTTCAGAGGCATGAACTTCCTTTCTCTTTATTCTTTTCTTGATTTTTCTTGCCTCGTGCCTTACAGCTCTTTTCACCTTTTTATGCACTTTCTTTTTCTCTTTTATTTTTCTCTTTTCTGTGTGCTTTAATTCTTTAATTTTCCTTTTCTCTGCCCTTATTCTATATTTTTCTTCTCTTCTCTTCTCTCTTACCATTCTTTTCTCTGCTTTTCTTCTTTGTCTTTCCTCTCTTTGCTCTTCTCTTAATTTTATTCTTTCCTGTTTTTTTCTTGCTTTCTTAATTCTTCTAATCTCTCTTGTCTCTGCTCTTTTCTGCCTGAACATTGAAATTCTTCTGATTATTCCAAGCCAGAACAATCTTCTTTTTCTCGCTCTTTCTTTTTTCCTTGCTTCTCTTATCTTCATTTTTTCCAATTTTCTCTTTTCTTTTTCTGCTTTCCTTATCTCTCTTGCCCTTATTCTCTCCTGTTTTCTCCTTAATTTTTTAGCGAGTTTTCTTTTTCTATTCAATTCTTTTTCTGCTTTTCTCTCTACCCTCGATTTTTCTTTCTGTGTCCTTAAATGCATTTTATGAACTGCTTCTTTCAATTTCTTTTCATGCCTTCTCGCAGAATAATTCTCAATTGCCTGTTTGAGATTTCTCTCAAGCAACGCAGTATTATAATATGCCTTTGACTTCCATCCTCTTAATTTCGCAGAAAGTGCCATAAGAACTTTGCTTTTTCTTGAAATATGTCTGACTTGTCTTTTCTCTGATTCTTTTATTCTCCTCTCTGCCTCTTTTCTCATTCTCCTATCAATTCTTCTCTGTCTTATTCCTGCAACTGCTCTTCCTATTTTTATTCTTATATCAATTGCAGGAAGTTTGAATCTTGGCATTTTGAATTTAGGCATTAATGCAGATAAGCTCCACACCTTTCTTGATTTTATTGGCTTTCTTGCAGAAATTCTGCGTTCTTCATATCTATGCCTGAACGCTTCCTTGCTATTTTCATAAATCAGCAATGCAACTAATAAAATAAGCAGCAGCCATAAGAAAATTTTAAAGTATAAAAGCCAGTCAAAAAATGTTCCTTTATCCTTGCATACAGGACACGCGCCTCCGCAATCTGCATTAACCTCGTCATAATTCTTTATTCCGTCATAACAATAATCACAATAACCTTCAAAATCAGTTGCAACAAGCCCTATATTAACTGTTTTTACTCCGCTTACAGCATAATCTCTCATTCTTCCTATAAGCTTATTTGAGTCAGCATCATAAACCTCAAGATAATCCTGGAAGCACCATTTTGTCTGTTTAAGTTTTACTGCTGAATGAATAGAACACTTCCTAAATTCAACTGTCTGATTAAGAATATCATTAGGACTGAAACAGACTCTCTGCTGTGTTCCTGAAAGTGTAGGATTTCCCCTTAAAACATCTGCAATATTATACTCTGCAAGGCAAGTGCTCCAATCAGAACATACTAAATTCATTACTCCACACTCTCTTCTATACGGCTTGTTAATCTGCGTTCCGCACTCATTTAAATCGGTGCAGTTTTCTGCATAGCTGTATCCTCCTGCATTTCCTTCGCACGACGTCCAGTCACATCTCCAGTTTTCAATGCATGGACCGCAATTTTTTTCATCTGTTTCTGTTTTTCCACATCCATCAGTTCTTGTTCTAGTTTGTTTATTTTCTGCATTGCACTCACTCCAGTCACTCCAAGCACTCCAACTTGGGATGCATCCTTTATTATGCACTAAAAAGTTATTCGCAAAAAATACATTGAATTTATCAACACTCTTTAAATTATAAGTTTGAATTTCTCCAGGGAAATAATCGATTGATTTAATCTCAATTAGATTTCCTTTG